>JAZNGJ010000113.1:0-5591 GCA_045576415.1 Faecousia sp.
TAGCGCCAAAGATGCCGAAATCGGGCATTTTTCTATTAGAACCCCGCAAAACCTGTTACGGCTCTAAGGAAAGTCCGATTTCAGGCGCCTTTGGCTAATTTTAGGGTCAAAATAGAACCCCACTGGCAAAACCAACAATACCTTCAAATAACCCTTATAACACTGAGGGAATTTCGACCGGCATTGCCGGACGATGGGCTTCGGGCGGGGGAATAGAACCCCGCCCTTATTCCTGCACCTCCTTCGCAAGAATGAGGTTTTTTGGTTTTGTGCATAATCACATGGGATTATGCCGTCAGCATCGCAAGCCGTTTCCGTTCGTTTTCCAGCATCTGCTGCTCCACATGATACCGTTTCGCTTCTTCAATCGGACGAATCGTAAAGAGCAAATTGCCGTTTCGTTTCTTTCCGCCCTTCCCCCACACCGTGGTGGGTTCTGTATAGATGAGCTGCTTTTCTTCAAGTCCTCGAACATACTTCATAACTGTGTTTTTCGTCACACCAATCGCATCCCCGATAGTTGTCATTGAGGGATAGCACTGATAGGTTTCCCGATCCTCGCACCGCATCAGGTATGCGTATGTTGCGATTTCACCAACAGATAAATCAAGGCTGAAGATCTCATTTGGAAGAGGGAAGAAATTACGGACAGCATTTCGATTAGAGGGAAGTGCGAATGGCAACAGGCTTTTTCCTCCTTTCCTTGTTCACTTCGTCCTGGACCCAAAACTGAAAGTCAGCTTTCGGTACGATGAGCCGATTACCAATCCGCACAGCGGGAAAGCCTTCCTGGTGCATCAGCTCATATGCGGAAGAATTGGATACTCCGAGGAGCTGTGCGATCATCTCCGCATTGAGGAACAGCGGCAGTTCATCATAGCTTTTGTAAACAGATTTCTTCATAGGCAAACCTCCTTTCCCTTTCGATTTTGGAAACCTCTGTTCGCAGCTTCCATGATTATTTTAACAGCCAATTGACATTTACACAAGCATTTTGTATAATGTTCTTGTAGTGATGTTGATTATCTAATTTCTAAAGATTTTTGATTTTCTAAAAATGCGAGGGTGCCATGAAGAAAGATTTTTCAGAATACCAGTTCAGTGAATATGAAAAGTATCTGCGTATCAAGAGCAACACGAAGCACCTACGACTGGATCATTTTCTAAACTATGCCCGCTTCTTCCCCGAGGAAAAGAAATTCTATATCATCGTGGATTCCTTCAACGAGGAGATCGTCATGTGGGAGGATATTCTGGCATCTGAAAAACGCAAGGGCTATGATGTATCCGTGGATGACCCTCAGTTTGATGATCTGCGACAGGAGGGTCTTGCTGAGAATAGGCGTGATTTTGAAACCCTAACCCAGCGCTACCGAATTGAACGAAGTGTATTTGACGGCAGAGCAGAAGGTTTATATCAGCTTTACCCAGGCAAAAAAGAAGCACCGCTGAATAATGTTCTCAGTGGCGCTGCTGTGGAGCTGTACTATGGCGAGGGCATCCTCGATTTTATCTATGCGGATTTTGGTCCTGCGTTTCAGGCTGCCGCACAGCTTCCGTTGCTCCTTCAGAAATTGGCAGGGCAGTTAGGCAAGGATCGCCCTGCACAACCGGAGCCGGAACCCACAAAAGTACACGACCGTACGCAGTTGGTCTTGGAAGCATACTACGCCTTCGAGGATACCATGCGTGAAGTGAAGGACATCGCCTATTCCTCACTTTACACCGCCATTTGTCCACCTGTTTTTTCTCACCAGGCACACTCCATTGACGCACTGAAGCGGTATTATGACTATTTGATTTTCCTCCAAGCAGAGTATCTAGAAATGCTGGAGTTCTGCTTCGATGAAGAATTCTACCCTGATGTTATGGGCAGCTTATATCCTTCTGAGCGATATGCTTTATATCGGAGCATCCACGGCTGGCCTGCTTCCTCCAACCGTGACGAGCGATTCTCTATGGGATCTCCCACGAGCATGCAAGGAAAGAAAATGCCCTATGGATTACCTATGGATGAATTTGTCGCGCGGGTTAATCAGCCCCAGCCCGTCACGGAGCAGCACCAGGAATTCTCCCAGCGATTCGGCATTGATCTGGATTCTCTGATGCGTCAGCTTAAGTACCCCCGCTTTGTAAATATTGAGTACGAATTCCATACCACCGCTGATATCCTGGAACTGGAATTTACAAAGATGCTAGAGCAGGATGTCAGATTCCGCAAGTGCAAGCGGTGCGGCCGCTACTTCATCATGAAGGGCAATTATGATACGAAATACTGTGACCGCATTGCGCCCGGCGAAACGCAGAACTGTCAAACACTTGCCGCCCAGGAGAATTATCGAAAAAAAGTAGCCGACGATGCCGCTCTGCCAATTTACCACAAATACTACAAGCGCTATGCAGCCAGAGTTCGTGCCGGTAAGATCACTGAGGATGATCTTCGCAGGTGGAAGTATAAGGCTCTGACCAAGCGGGACGAGTGCAGCAATGGCATCATCACTCCGGAAGAATTAACGGAATGGATGGAAAAGTCATTCCCCAACCGCAGGAAGAAGAAATAAGCATATGCATCGGCAGAATTATTCACTCTGCCGGTGCCTTTTCTTTGTTTATAGCATAAAGGTTTTCACGCTGTGGTTAAGTTTTTCTCAACACACTTGATATGGACGATTCTTCCCTTGCCTTGTATAATCACTTCAGAAGCTTCTAATTCACCATAAGGAGGAAAGTTTGAAACACTACCGTCTTGGCAACAGCCTGCAAAAGGGCGCACAAAAGCAGGCCACCTTGTGGTAGCCGAAAAATATAGGATACCGGTTTATTCGGAAGAATTTACCGTAACCAAATACCCCTGACGTTGTAAAATGAAGATCGCTTCATCAACTGTGACTTCTCTGTGTAGAGGAGGGGCGTTGTTGTAACGGCGATAGAGATCTGGATTATAAGGTTCGGTTTTCTTGAGGATATTGTAGATGGCAGTCAGCAGCATTCTGGCAATAGCAATAATCGCTTTCTTATGTCCTCTGCGTTTCTTTAAAGAAAGGTATCTATTCTTGATTTCCGGGTGTTTACTGCTTTTACAGACAGTAAGCGCACACTGAACCAGCAGTGGTTTGATATAAGCACCTGCTCTGCTGATTCTGGTGGTTTTCTTCTTTCCAGCGCTTTCATTGTTCTGTGGTGTAAGTCCAGCCCAGGAGCATAAATGCTTCGAGGTTGGGAACACGGTCATATCCACGCCGATTTCCGAAATGATGCAGATTGCGGAATAAGCCTGGACACCCGGCACCGTCATCACAAGTTCAAGCTGAGGAAGAAATTTCTGGGCTGTACTCAGAATCAAGGATTCCAGATTAGCTTTGCAAATTTCCAGACTACTCATGTGGGAGCGGATGATACGGAGCTTCTCGGTCTGCTCAGCGCGCATTTCTCCATCTACAGCAGCTTGAATCTTTTCTACAGGAGTTTTGATACGCTTGTTAAGGTATGGAGTCACATCAAAAGGCTCGTTACTTTCCAATAATCTGTCGGTGATAGCGGATGCGGTTTTACCAAATACATCTGAAAACACGTCATCCAGTTTGATGTTGGAAACAGTAAGACAGTTTTGTGCTCGATTCTTCTCACCGGTGGTGAAATTGGTAAGCTTCCAGCGGTAGCGCATTAGATCCCGAAGTTGTCGGATATCTGCAGGGGGAATAAAACTTCCGGAAACCAAACCATGCTTAAAGATATCTGCAATCCATTGTGCATCTTTTTTATCTGTCTTTTTACCCCGAATAGATTTGACATATTTAGGATGAGCCAAAACAATATGACAGGTAGTTTCTAAGGTGTTGTAAATGGGAATCCAGTATTTTCCCGTGGATTCCATGCAGACATCTTTACAGTTATTTTCAGCAAGCCAGGAAGCACACCGACGAAGGTCGCCGGTAAAAGTTGAGAATCGTTTCTTCTTATAGGTAGTGATGCCTTTGTCATCTGTAGATGCAATACAGGCGACAATAAAGCTCTTGTGAACATCAATGCCACAGCAAACAGGATAAACGATTTTTAGCATAGCACATCCCCTCAAAATAGTCTTTTGAGGAAGCAGGCAGGGACTGGACACTCGCTGAAAGATTGAAGTAGTCTGTCTCTCCAAAGATAAGTTTACAGGGTACAGTGCCCTAATTATTTGTGCTTGAAAGAGTGTCCGGCACACATAGTTATTCGGTTCAGCGGAAGCTGCTCCCACTCACCTTCACGTGCTCTGTAGTGTGCCTGTATCCTCAAGCATATTCTAACAAAATTCTATTAGCTGCGTTAGAGGCAATTCAGTTTCATGCTGTTTTGTGCCTTGAAGCGTAGCGGAAAGGAATAGTCATAGTTATGAAAATCAGCATTGGAGATAACCTCAAACAGCTTCGGTTGCAAAAAGGGCTGACACAAGAGCAGCTTGCCAATGTGTTCGGAGTGTCGGCGCAGGCAGTCAGCCGCTGGGAGAATAACACATCCTACCCAGATATCACCCTGTTGCCAGGGCTGGCGATCTATTTCAATACTTCTGTCGACGCTATTGTTGGCATGGATGAAATCCGCAAGGAAGAAACACTCCGTAAGATTCATGGAAAGATCAACGATTTGGTCATCAGCGGTCAGACTGATAAGGCTGTTGCTTTGATTCGGGATAGTTTGAAGATATATCCCAACGACAGCGGGTTGCTCATGTCCCTGGGTGAAACGTTGGCACATCAAAAAGACGATCCCGCCGCTACGCAGGAAGCAATCACCATTGCCGAGCGGATTCTGCAAAGCAATGATGTCAGCACGAAAGCGAAAGGCACCACATCTGCCAACCTGCTGTTTCTCTATCTTTGCGCAGGCCAACAGGAGAAGGCTGAATCCCTTATTCGCTCCCTTCCCCACATCTGGGAGAGCCGGGAGATTCTTATGCCGGAAGTCTACAGCGACGAGGAATATGCCGAAGCACTTAAAAAGTGCATTATCAAGGTTCTATCTTTCCTATGCAAAAAAATTGATGCCGCAGCCGATCGACAGATTGGCATCACTCCCGCATATATCCAACTTGGAGTAGATTTCACTCCCAAGGCAAGTACAGCAGAAATGCTTACTGAAATCAAAAACTTTATAGAATCCTAAAATCACCGTACCAGGGCAATTCCATGCGAATTGTCCTGGTTTTCACTTTCTGCCACACCGCCGTCACAGCCGCGACACGCCCGCCACACAGCCCTATTCCGCTATCCTTTCCCCACCCCAGAGGAAAAGCCCACACACCGCCACAGGCTGGCCCACACTGCCGGAAAACTTTCTGAAAGAAAGACTTGCAATTTTTCCACTTCCAAGGTAACATCACACAAACTTTTGGAGGTGCATTTTATGAAAGATATCCCCGCAATCGTCCAGTCCCATATGGCAAAGCGAATCGCCCTGTACGGTCAGGAGCCGGAACAGTCGCTGGTGGAGGAATTGTTCAAGCGGTACTCCGAGCTGCAGTCCACCAATGACCAGGCATTCCTGGATGCATTTCAGAAACTGTACGTTTTTCTGGAGCCGCTGTCTGTGGATGCCACCCAGCAGGCAAGTCA
>JAZNGJ010000114.1:0-31666 GCA_045576415.1 Faecousia sp.
TCTGAACTGGATCAAGGAAGAAATGGCTCTGCAGACCAATCTGGAGAAGAAGGCCGGCTCCCTTGCCGACATGCTGGTAGGCGCGGATGTATTCATCGGCGTTTCCGCTCCCGGCATGGTGACAAAGGAAATGGTGGCTACCATGAATAAGGACGCCATCATCTTCGCCTGCGCCAACCCCACTCCCGAGATCTACCCCGACGAGGCCAAGGCAGGCGGCGCGAGAGTCATCTCCACCGGCCGCTCCGACTTCCCCAACCAGATCAACAACGTTCTGGCCTTCCCCGGCATCTTCCGCGGCACCTTCGATGTCCGCGCCAGCGACATCAATGAAGAAATGAAGATGGCCGCCGCTCAGGCTCTGGCAAATCTGATCTCCGACGACGAGCTGAACGAGGAATACATCATCCCCAAGGCTTTTGACCCCCGTGTGGGCAAGGCTGTTGCCGAAGCGGTTGCCGAAGCCGCCCGCAAGACTGGCGTCGCAAGAATCTGATCCTTATCAAGCGGGCGGCACGCAAGCGGGGTCTGTCTTTTTTTGTATTTTACGCTCAGAAGCGCAAAAAGGACACCCTCCCGGGTGTCCTTTTATGATGCACTTTTACAGCTTGCAGTAAGCCGCGGCCGTCTGCGCAGCAACCTTTGCGTTGTTGTATACCAGGCGAATATTGGAAGCCAGACTGTCACCGCCGGTCAGCTCAGCAACTCTTGCCAGAAGGAAGGGCGTTGTCTCCTTGCCCTTGATGCCCTTGGCATTGCACTCGCCGATGGCCTGCTCAATGGCAGCATCAATGGTCTTTTTGGGCATGGCAAACTCCTCGGGAATGGGATTAGCGACCAGCATGCCGCTCTTTAAGCCCATTTCATGGCCCGCCTTGAACGCAGCAGCCAATTCCTCGGGCGTATCGATGCGATAGTCCACACCGAAGCCGGACTGACGGGTGTAGAAAGCAGGCAGTTCCTCGGTGCCGTAACCGATCACAGGTACGCCCTTGGTTTCCAGATATTCCAGAGTCAGACCCAGATCCAAAATGGATTTGGCGCCGGCACAAACTACCATAACAGGGGTCTGGCCCAGCTCTTCCAAGTCAGCAGAGATATCCATGGTGGTTTCCGCGCCCCGATGGACACCGCCGATGCCGCCGGTGGCAAAGATCCGGATGCCTGCCATATGGGCAATGATCATCGTGGTAGTGACCGTTGTGGCACCGTCCTCCCCCCGGGCGCACAGGACTGCCAGATCCCGGCGGGATGCCTTATGGATGGCCTGTCCCTTTTTGCCGAAATACTCGATCTCCTCCGGGGTCAAACCTGCCTTCAGCCGGCCGCCGATGATGGCAATGGTAGCAGGGATCGCGCCGTTTTCACGAATGATGCGCCCCACATTCAGTGCTGTTTCCACATTCTGGGGATAGGGCATGCCATGGGAAATGATGGTAGACTCCAACGCTACGACCGGCTTGCCCTCAGCAATGGCTGCCGCTACCTCGGGATTGACGTCCAGATACTTGTTCATATTCATATCGATTCTCCTTTTCAGATCGTTTTCTATATTTCAGTTTTCCATTCGTGCATTCAGCGCCGTAGCGCTCATGGCGGGATTGATGGTTTCTGCAGATTCCATGGCAATACTGCCTGCGGCAAGGCCGGCCAGTGCTGTCCGGCGCAGGTCATTGCCCTGGAGATACGCCCATGCCAGCGCTGCCATAAAGGCATCCCCGCAGCCGGTGGTGCTGACCATATTCCCCGGCAAATTGCGCAGCCACAGTCCCTCTTCGCCCGCAGCGGCATATACACCGTCTGCCCCCATGGAAATGAATACCCGGCGAATGCCCGCTTTGAGCAAAGTCTTTGCGGCTTTTTCCGCATCCTCCCTGGAATTGATCTTAACGCCGGACAAAAGCTCCGCTTCCAGCCGGTTAGGCTTCAGCGTGTGGATCTTATGCAGGATCGGCCGGAGTTTTTCTGCCTTTTTCGTAGAAACCGGATCGCAGAACAGCGGTGCCGTACAGTTTTCGGCCAGATAGACCAGCGATTCCTCCGGAATATTGGCATCCGCCACCACCACCTGAGCATTCTGCAGCAGCGTCAGATTCTCCGCCAGATACGCCGGCGTGATCCGCTTGCAGATCTCCATATCAGAAATCGCCAGTGCCATCTCGCCGGAATCGTCTGTCAGATACAGATATGTGGAAGTGGCGCAGTCGGAAAGCCGCAGAGCATGGCTCAAGTCGATCCCCAGTGCGGAGCAGGACGCGGCAATTTTCTGACCGTAGCTGTCATCGCCATAGGCACTCAGCAGACGAACATCCACGCCCATCAGACTCAGGTTGTGGGCGATATTTCTGCCGACGCCGCCAAGACTGACCGTAACCGTTCCGGGATTGGAATCCGCCGCCACCAGCGGCGCAAAGGATCTTCCGCCGATATCCACGTTCACGCCGCCGACAACCACCGCATAGCTTCCGCTGCGCAGAACATAGCCTTTTCCGGCAATGCAGCCTTTTTTTATCAGATTGGAAATGTGCACCGCAGCAGAGGATCGGGTAATTCCCAGCGCGTCTGCGATCTGCTGCTGGGAGATCATTGGATCCGACTCGATCAGTCTCAGAACCTGCCGTTCTCTCTGTGTCACAATACCACCGCCTAAACTTATGTTTATTTCTAATCACATGCTTATTATACATAAGAACGCCGCTCCTGTCAACAAAAAACGCAGCAAAATTCTATTTTGTTTTGCCCCAACAGGACAGAAAACAGCACAGCCGCCTGCATTACCACAGGCGGCTGCTTTTGTCATTAGAGGATTTATTTTCTTCCAATAATCACTGCATGATTGCTTGCGCCCAGCAAGGATTTCTGCCTACATATGCTGTAATGATAATCGCACCATATCTTGAACTGCTCCTCATTCCATCCATCTACCTTTTTGGCAAAATGAGGTGTTGCCCCATCTTGTGCGAAGTGATCCAGTACTTCTATCCCATATACACCATACAACGCTTCCATTTCTTCCGCTGTTGCATAATAAGTATCAGTCCAAAAGCATTTTTCGTCATCATGGCGCAGGATGCCCGTTTCTGTTAACTGCTGCGCAAGCTTGGCATCCAAAAAATGATCATTTTGCATAGCCACAAACTGAAAAACATAATATCTCGGAATGTAGGATGTGATTAGCAGACCTCCCTTTTTCAACACTCTCAGTGACTCTTCAAAACATTTGATTCTATCACTTTCGTTTATCAAGTGGTAGAACGGCCCCATGTTCAGCACCACATCAAAGCTTTCATCCTCAAAACAACTCATGTTTGTCGCATCCAGAACCCTTGCTTCCATTTTGTAGGGTTTGGTGCTTGCAAGCTTCTTAATGACTTCTATGTGTCGGGGCGTGATGTCGGTAGCGGTTACATCATGCCCTTTATCTGCAAGATAAAAAGCATATATCCCCGTACCTGCGGCACAGTCCAAAATCTTTTTCTTATCGGTTATCAGCTCATCCAAAACCCTAACAGTAGTTAAGAACTCAATTCTACGAGCTTTGTTTGTAGATAACCTATCTTCCTCTTTGTAGTTCTCATAGCTTTCAACAACATAGTTCTTCATAATACACCTCTGTTCAACTTACAGCTCATGTAAATCGCTAAATCACAACTCTTTGACTACTCCGTTTTCAAAATGGTAAATATTCTCTCTTTTATATCCATACTTTGAACCCCGAATACTTATATGTGGCTCAAATGTAAAGTAAAGGACATCACCAAGGCACATTTGATTTCCCTTTTCTATATAAACTCTATCACTTTTCTGTCTCGCAATAGAATGCCCCAAGTTACCCATAAAATCCAGATTAATATATCCTTTTTCTTCTATAACGCTATTCATATGATAATAAAGTTCCTCAAATGTGGTTTCAAAAGTAACAAATCTGCACATCTCCTCGTGCAAATATTCTTCCATCAACAAGCCCTTTTTCCATTCAGCGTTATTCACTTTACTGGTTTCAACAACTGCACCATTTTCAATAATAATGGTTCTTGCATAATCGCCCCATATATTACCATTTTGCGGACTCAAATCTATGGTAACAATATCGTTTTCTAATATGACTCTTTCGCTTGTTGTATATTCCTTCCCTGAAACAGATAGTGTGGTTTCATCCCCAGAAAAAACAAACGCCCCCACATCCCAATACCAAAAAGAATCTGCTCCCAATTCCATCATTTTTGACTCACACAAATTTCTTATCTCAAACAATGTCATTCCGGGTTGTATGTTTTCTTTAATATACTCAATTGTTTTTTTCGCTATATTCTGTACCTCGGCATATTGCATAACAAATCTCCGCCAAATTCAAGTTTATTTAACAGAATTATACTCCGATACCATGCAGAAATCAAGCCATTCCGTGCTGTCTGTATGACCTCCCGCCCATCTTTCGGCTTCTATGTTAGATACGAAACTCTTGCCGACGGATGTGCAGGGCGGCGGGACCAAGGCCCCGCCCTACGATAACCTTCGACCATTGCCCGTAGGGCGGGGGTTTACTCCCGCCGTAAAATATGCTACAATAGCCCAAATGAAAGCGAGGAAATGCGATGAAGAAAGTGCTTTTTGTCTGCCACGGCAATATTTGCAGGAGTCCCATGGCGGAATTCGTTATGAAAGATCTGGTTGCAAAAGCCGGACGCAGTGCGGAATTTGAGATCGCCTCCGTGGCAGTCAGCCGGGAAGAATTGGGCAATCCCATCTATCCCCCCGCCCAGCGGGAACTGCGCAAACACGGCATTCCCTTTGATCACCGCCGGGCCCGTCAGATCACCGACGCGGATCTTGCATATTACGATCACGTTTACTACATGGACGCTTCCAACGCCCGGTATCTGCGCCGGATGTTCGGCGACAAGGCGGATAAATGCCGCCCGCTGCTGAGCCGGGATGTTGCCGACCCCTGGTACTCCGGCGATTTTGCCCAGACTTGGGACGACATTCTCACCGGCTGCACCCGGATTCTGGAGGAACTGACATGATCGACCGCGAAAAACTGGAAGCGGCGCTTTCCGAACTGCCGCTGTATACTTACCAATTTATCACTCCCGACGAACTGGAATTTTCCGACCGGATCCGCTGGATCTGTGAGCATGAGTGCCCCATGTACGGCAAAACCTGGGCCTGCCCTCCCGGAGTGGGCAGCGTTGCAGATTGCGAAAGTAAGTGCAAATGTTATGTAAACTGTCTGGTGATCTCCACCATCACGGAGGTGGAGGACATCTCCAACATCGAGCAGACCCTTGCCACAAGGCCCGAGCACGAAGCCATCACCAATCAGGTGCGGGATCTGATGCGCGCGCAGGGCGTGGAGCCATACATCCTATCCACAGAAGCCTGCGCTCTGTGTGACAAGTGCGCGTACCTAGACGGGCTTAAGTGCCGTTTCCCGGAAAAGATGCATCCCTGTGTGGAAAGCCACGGCATCAACATTCTGTCGCTGCTGGACCAGTGGGGTCTTGCGTTCCAGTACGGTGAAAACATCGTCACTTGGTTTTCTCTGCTTTTTTACTGATTCTTAGGAAAACAGGTATTTTTATGGATCTTTTGACACAAAAGCAATGGTTTGACAGCAAGGAATTTGAAAACGCGTTTCACTGCGACGCGCCCATGGGTGCATTCTGCGGCAAGAACGGCACACTGCTGCGCCTTTGGGCGCCCACCGCACAGGCAGTGGCGCTTCACTTCTACACAGACGGCAAACTGGGTTCCCCCGCAGAAACTGTATTCCCCGAAAAGGGCGAAAATGGCACTTGGGTATATCGGACAGAGCGGAATCTGGACGGCCTATACTATGACTACGAAGTGACCGTGGACGGAGAAACCCGCCGCACTGCCGACCCTTACGCAAAGGCATGCGGTGTCAACGGCGAAAGAAGCATGGTGCTGGATCTGCGCAGAACCGATCCCGACGGCTGGGAACATGACCAAGCTCCCGCCCACACGCCGGAGCAGGTCATCTACGAGCTCCATGTCAAGGATTTTTCATGGGATCCGGCTGGGGGATTTGAGCCGAATGACCGGGGCCGCTTTTCCGCGTTCCTGCGCACCGGTACCACGCTGAACGGTGACGGCATCCACCCCACCGGCATCGACTATTTGAAGCATCTGGGCGTGACCCACATTCAGATCCTTCCGATGTACGACTACGGCTCCGTGGACGAGGAGCATCCGGAAAGCGGCTACAACTGGGGCTACGATCCGGTAAACTACAATGCGCCCGAAGGAAGCTATTCTTCTGACCCCTATCACGGCGAAGTCCGGGTCCGCCAGCTGAAGGAAATGATCGCTTTTCTTCACGCACAGGGCTTCCGTGTGATCATGGACGTGGTGTACAACCACACCTTCAAGCTCCACTCCCATCTATTCAACGCCGTACCGTGGTACTACTACCGGCAGGAGCAGGACGGCAGCGCCGCCAACGGCTCCGGCTGCAGCAACGACCTTGCCTCCGAGCGGAGCATGTGCAGCAAATACATTCTGGATTCCGCCCTTCACTGGGTGGAGGAATACCACATCGACGGCTTCCGGTTCGATCTGATGGGACTTCTGGATGACAAGCTGATGAACCGCATCCAATCCGAGCTGGATATCCGGTACGGCAGGGGTGAAAAGCTGGTCTACGGCGAGCCTTGGCGGGCAGCGGACACCGCCCCGAGACCGGGCACCGTGCTTTGCACCAAGGACAATCTGCGAAAGCTGGATCCTGCCATCGGCGCTTTCAGCGACGACACCCGGGATGCCATTAAGGGCAGCGTCATGGATCTGAACGCTGTAGGTTTCGTCAACGGCGGCGGGATAACCGCGGAAGTCTTACGCAAATGCGTCACCGGCTGGGTACTCCCCGACGGGCCCAATCAAGCCCCCAGCCAAACCATTACCTATCTATCCTGCCATGACGACTGGACGCTGTGGGACAAGCTGGTCTATACACTGGATCCGGAAAAGAACTATTCCGGCAGCCACAGCACTGTGATGCAGGCAAACCGTTTGGCGGCCGCCATCAATTTCTGCTGTCAGGGCAGGCCTTTCATCCACGCAGGTGAGGAATTCGGCAGAACCAAGGGCGGCATCAAAAACAGCTACTGCTCCAGCGCCGAGATCAATCAACTGGACTGGGCACGGGCTTGGGCGCATCAAGACCTTGTGGACTACTACCGGGGGCTCATTGCCCTGCGGATGCAGCTGCCCGGCCTGCAGGATAAATCCGCTGACGCCAAAAGCCGCCTGCTCTGGTCAAAGGACATCGCTCCCAACTGCGCCGCAGTATGTCTGGATAACAGCAACGGCAAATGGAGCAGACTCCTCATGATCTTCAACTGTTCGGACACGGATCATACCGTTTCCCTGCCCGACGGACAATGGCAGTGCCTCGTTGACGGCACTTCCAGCTTCCGCTGGCAGAAGGCGGATTTCCATGCCGGAAGCTGCGCCCTCATGCCCCACAGCGCACTGCTCCTCGGCAAGCGGCAATCTAAATAATATATGTAGTATAAATAATAAAGGTGGTTGAACAATATGAAAGAAAATCGTTTATGGTACACCGAACCGGCAAAAGACTGGAACGAAGCCCTGCCCCTCGGAAACGGCAGGCTGGGTATGATGGTCTTCGGCGGTGTAGCCGAAGAACGCTTACAGCTCAACGAGGAGACTTTCTGGTCCGGCTGGGAATACCCGGAATATGACGTCCCCGAAACCTATGGGCATCTGGATGAGATCCGGCAGCTCATTTTTGCGGGCGACTATACCCGGGCGCAGCAGCTCTGCAACCAGTACCTTGTCTGCCGCGGGAAGGGTCATCACGATGTGGACGGTGCTTTCGGTTCTTACCAGACGGCGGGCGACCTGTATATTTCCCTGCCGGAAACCGATGAAACAAGCTATTGCCGGGAGCTGCTTCTCGACGAAGGCCTTGCAAGGGTGACCTGCGGCGATCTCGTCCGGGAGTATTTCGTCAGCCCCGGATACAATACGGCTGTGATCCGTGTAGCAGGGCAAGCGGAAAATGCCGCACTTCGGTACGAGCGGGAAAACTGCTCGGTTACGCAAACAGAAAACGAGATCCTTGCGGAAGGTTTTCTTCCCACCAAGTATGCCGTGCTGATCCGGCAGGAAGTGAAAAACGGCGGCTTGAACATATACATCACCGCCGCTACCGCTTATAAGACCGATAAAGATCCCACCGAAGCTTGCCGGGAAACACTGAACCGGGCAATGGAAGCAGGCGTGGCTGCGCTGAAGATCGACACTGCGGAATATTTCCGTTCCATGCTCAGCCGGGCATCTGTTTCTTTCCCCCAATCCGGCAGCATGGCATCTGTCCCCACGGACCGGCGGCTGGCAGAACCTCAGGAAGACATCGGCCTTGTAGAGCTTTACTTCAACTTCGGCAGATATCTGCTGTGCAGCTCCTCCCGGGGAACGCTGCCTGCCAATCTGCAGGGAATCTGGTGCAAGGATTACATCGCCCCCTGGAGTTCCGACTACCACATCAACATCAACATCCAGATGAACTACTGGTTTGCCGAGGTCTGCGCTCTGCCGGAGCTGATCGCGCCTTTCTTTGATCTGATCCGGATGATCGCCAAAGCCGGAGAAAAAACTGCCCAGACCGTCTACGGCTGCCCCGGCTGGGTGGCGCATTTTACCACCAATCCCTGGGGGTATACCTCTCTGGGCTGCAGCCCGCAATACGGTGCCTTCGCAGCCGCAGGTGCCTGGTGCCTGCGGCACATCAAGGAGCGCTGGCTCTACAGCGGTGACGATGCCATCCTTCGGGAATTCTATCCCATCATCCGGGGGGCTTCCGAATTCTTCTGCTCGTATCTGGTGCGGGATCCCCGAAACGGATATCTGGTAACCGTGCCTGCAAGTTCGCCGGAAAACGATTTCCTCAGTCCCACCGATGGCAGCCGTGTCAATGTCTGCGCAGGTCCTACCATGGATACCAGCATCATACGGGAACTGCTGGAATTCAACTTGGCCGCTGCACAGGTCGTAGGCGAGACACCGGAATTTGTTTCCAAGCTGCAAACCACGCTGAACGGACTTATGCCCCTGCGGATCGGCAAATACGGGCAGATCATGGAATGGTCCGAGGAATTTAATGAGGCTGAGCCGGGACACCGGCATATATCCCACCTTTACGGTCTGTATCCCGCCGCCGAGATCCGCCAGTCCACGCCGGAATACTTTGAGGCTGCCAGAAAGACCATCCAGCGGCGGCTTGCAAACGGCGGCGGACACACCGGCTGGTCCAGAGCGTGGATCATCAATTTCTACGCCCGGTTGGCTGACGGCAACGCCGCTTATGATAACATCGTGGCGCTGCTGAAAAAAAGCACGCTGCCCAATATGTTCGACAATCATCCGCCCTTCCAGATCGACGGTAACTTTGGCGGTACCGCGGGCATCACGGAAATGCTTCTGCAAAGTCATGACGGCTGCATTCATATTCTTCCCGCCCTGCCGGACAAATGGCAAGAAGGCGCGTTTGAAGGCTTGATGGCCAGAGGCGGCTTCAAGGTGTCCGCCCGGTGGGAAAAGGGCCGGGTAGTAAGCTGCACTGTCGATGGCGACAGCGGAAAAGCTTTCCTGCTGAAAGTCAACGGGGAAACCATCTCCGCCGCAGGCTCTTACCGCTACACCGCCTGATCCGATTTGCGCTGACCGCATAGCAAAATCCGCCGGACTTCGCTATGTGTTCTTAAGGAAAATCGTATCAATTGCATTGCCGGAAGGTCGTTTGACCTTCCAGTTCTCTGTAGTGGCCACATACAAAAAGTGCGGTTCCGCCGCCTCAACGGAACAAAAAAGACCCGGAGCAATCTCCGGGCAACATTTTTCTTTGTGGCTCTATTATAGCAGAAAAATTAGCGTATTTCAAGACTTGCAGTTCTCTTTCTTTGCGGTACAATATACAGTATAAGGGGGAATGCATTATGCCATACTACCATTGCTCGCCCGCCGCAGGATTGACGGTGCTGGAACCCAGGAAGCCAAATTCCTTTGAGAAGCCAGCCAGGGTCTACATGACCACGCTTCTGCCCATGGCGCTCATGTACACAGTCCAAAACTACGAGTATACCTACGGCTACACCAAAGAGGGACAGATCCATTTCGACGAGTATTTCCCCAATGCTTTAGAGCTCCTCTACCGCGGCAAAAGCGCGAGCCTGTACTTATGCGATCCAGAAAGCACGGAAACCACAAGGATCCCCAATGAAGCAATTTCGGGAAGTGCCGTCCCGATCATCAGCGAAACCCATATCCCGGACGCCTGCGAAGCACTGCTGGAGCAGGAGCGGCTTGGTACACTGGTCATTCGCAGACACCATGAGCTGCCGGAGGAAATGCTGAACTGGATCCGTAAGGTGGAAGCAGACTGCATCAGAAAGTCGAACCTGGTAAACACGCCCGGGCCAATGGCTGACTACTATCGGGAGCATTACCCGGAAAGCTGGGCTATTGTAGAAAGAGAACAGGAAGATGCGCATGAATGAGCTGCAGATCCGCCAGATGCGTATTCTCTCAGCTGGGTAATGGTATTTCGTCATCCTATCCGATTTAAGCTGACCGCATAATAATCCCCGCCGGGCCATAAGCCCGGCGGGGATTCCTTCATTTTCCAATGGGGGCGCAGGATGCCCGCTCCACCAGCTCCGCGTGCAGAAGCAGCGAGCTGACACACACATTGTTCATCTGGCTGGTCAGGGCGTACAGGGCGCTTTTACCTAAATTTTCCCGATCCTGCCGGACAGTGGTCAGCGGCGGAATGGTATAGCGGCACAGGGGAATATCGTCAAAGCCCAGAATGCTCACATCCTCCGGCACTCTCAATCCCAGCTCCCGGCAATGGGTCATAACACTGTTGGCAAGGTTATCATGGCTGCAGACGATGGCGGTGCAGCCCTCTTTCAAAAGCCGGGGCAGATGCTCCGTAAGACATTCGCTGATATGATGGGCGCTGCCGCCCAAAGAGGGGTCGGAAGGCAGGCCGTTTTCCATCAGTGCCTGCAAAAAGGCGTAATAGCGCCGCTGGTAGATATAAGCATGCAGCTCATAGCTTAAGTATCCGATCTTGGTGTGGCCCAGACGCTTCAGATACTGCACCGCCAGATCCATGCCCTCCTGATTATTGGTACCGATATAGGTGACCTTGGGATTGGCGCTGACATGATTATCGTACAGCACCGTGGGGGTCTTGCAGGTCTCAAACTCCTTCATCCACGGATCCTGCCGGATGGACATGCCCAGAAACAAGCCGCCGCAGTAACCGCCCTTGACCATGTAAGTATCATAAGCGATCTCCTCCTGCATCCGGATAGACAGCGGGATGATATCCACCAGAAAACCGGCAGGCTCTGCGGCTTTGCGGAAGCCGGCTACCAGATCGTAGCCAAAGTCATCGGGCCTTTCGTACTCCATATTGGTGATAAACAGCGCGATCTTCTGAAGTGCGGCACTGCGGGCTGCCCGGGAATACCCCATTTCCACCGCCTTTTCCAAAACCGTCTGACGCATGGCGCTGCTGACATCCTTCGCGCCGCTCAGCGCCTTGGAGACCGTTCCCTTGGATACGCCAAGCTCCCGTGCGATATCCTCCAATGTTGCCACTGCCGTCACCTCCACAAAATAACTTTAAAGTGAAGGTATTATATCATACCGTTTTTCCAAAAGCAAACAATATTACGAAATTATACGAAATTTGTTTCGTTTTGTTTCGCATATCTTCTGCCGCTCCAGAATAATCACCAAATTTTATACGCACATTTTAGTCACATTCACAGAAAAACAGGAATTTCTCTTTGATTCTTGACTGGAATCCGGAAAAGGACTATACTGTAAAAGCAAAACATTTCGAAATTTTCCTGTAGGATCACCGGAGGACGAACCTTAATGAATTTCCTGTATGACCGGCAGAACAACGCTTCTTTGCTCCGGCAGGAAACCACCTGCTATCTTCTGACCAACGGTCTGGGCGGCTACAGCTCCATGACCGGTGTTTTTTCCGCACCCAGAGTAGACCAGGGCATTCTGGCCGCCGCTGTTACCGCCCCAAATGAGCGGATCACACTGGTACACCGCCTGCAGGAAACGCTGGAAGCCGATGGAAAGATCCGCTTCCTGTCCACTCAGGAATTTGCCGATGGTACAGCGCCCGAAGAGGGATCGCGCCACCTTTCCCGGTTCTCTTATGAATACACTCCCCAGTGGGAGTATGAAATGGACGGCATTCGCGTCCGGCGGCAGTGCGCCATGGCATACGGTGCCAACACCGCCGCTGTTCTCTACACCGCGGAAAACACCACCGACGCTGCCGCCACATTATCCATTATCCCCTTTTTGAAGTTTGCGCCCAAGGAAACGGCCCTGACGGAGGAAAAGACTTTTTCCCTGACGGGCAATTCCATCACCGACGGTGAATATACATTATATATCCAAACCAACGGCGATCTTACCGCCGCCAGCCAATGGCAGTGCCTTTCCTACCCCGAGGACGCCAAGGACGGCAGGCCCGACCGGGGTCTGACCGGGGCCTGCTGCGCTATCACCGCACAGATCCCGCCCAAAAGCACCGCTGCACTGGAGATCGTATTTTCAGACCGGCCACAGAGTGTTTCTGCAAGCAGCATCCTGCAGGAACAGGTCGCGCGTCTGCAGAAGCTGGAGGAAAGCTCCGGCTTTGCCCACCCCATCGCCCGCCGGCTCGCCCTAAGCGCCGATGCCTACATCGCAAACCGGGATTCTACCGGCGGCAAAACCATCCTCGCCGGCTATCCCCTTTTCAGCGACCGGGGCAGAGATACCATGATCGCTCTGCCCGGCTGCACCCTTGCAACCGGACGCTATGAAGATGCCAAAAGCATCCTGCGCACCTTCCTTGCCTACGAAAAGGACGGTCTGGTGCCCAACCTGTTCCCCGAGGGCGGCAACGATCCCATGTACAACACCGTGGACGCCGCGCTGCTGCTGATCGACTGCATCTGGCAGTATCTGTGCCGCCGCGATGACCGGGATCTCCTCCGGGAAGCATGGCCCACTCTGAAGCGGATCATCCATTTCTATCAAAACGGCACCCGCCACGGCATCGGCATGGATACGGACGGACTGATCTTCGCCGGACATGGACTGGATCAGGTAACATGGATGGATGTGCGCATCAACGACATTCTTCCCACCCCCCGCCACGGCAAGCCCGTGGAGATCAACGCTTACTGGTACAATGCGCTTCGGATCATGGCGGAGCTTGCCCCGCAAATGAACGAGGACGGCAGCCGCTATGCAGCCCTTGCCGAAAAAGTGAAGGCTTCCTTCGCGGAACAGTTTTATATGGCGGACAAGGGATATCTGAAGGATGTGCTCTCCGGCACAAATGCTGACGAGCAGCTGCGCTGCAATCAGATCTGGGCTCTTTCCATGCCCTTTACCATGCTGGAGCCTTGGCAGGAAAAGCGTGTTCTGCAGGCCGTTACGGAGCATCTGCTGACGGCCTGCGGCCTGCGCACCCTGTCCCCGGAAGATCCCCAGTATCACCCCCATTACGGCGGCAGCCAGTTTGACCGGGACATGGCCTACCATCAGGGCACTACATGGGTATTCCCCATGGGCGCATACTGGCGGGCCTATCTGCGCCTCCACGGCAGCACCAAGGAAGCCGCCCGGGAAGCCAAGCAGCATTTGGATCGGCTTCTGCCCATGCTCAATCAGGGCTGCGCCGGACAGCTGCCCGAAATATACGACGGCGACCATCCCTATGCGGGAAAGGGCTGCTTTGCCCAGGCATGGAGCGTCGGCGAGATGCTTCGGGTGTATGAAGACATTCAACGAATCGAAACAAGTGAGATTTAACCTATGACCCAAAGAAGATTGGATAAAACCAAACCCCACTGGT
Organism: Faecousia sp.; assembly: GCA_045576415.1. Taxonomy (GTDB): domain Bacteria; phylum Bacillota; class Clostridia; order Oscillospirales; family Oscillospiraceae; genus Faecousia. Next base: position 13,940 of record JAZNGJ010000114.1, read on the forward strand.
GGAAAGACGCGGTATTTTACCAGATCTACCCCAAAAGCTTTCAGGATACCACCGGCAACGGCATCGGTGATCTGCAGGGCGTGATCGCCCATCTGGATTATCTGGAAAAACTGGGTATCGACGGCATCTGGCTGTCTCCGGTGTGCCGCTCTCCGCAGGTGGACAACGGCTACGATATTTCTGACTACTGCTCCGTTGATCCCATGTTCGGCACCTTGGACGACATGGAAGCGCTGATCCGGGAAGCCAAAAAACGGCATATTTCCATCATTTTGGATCTGGTGCTGAACCACAGCTCCGACCAACACCCCTGGTTCCTGGAAGCGAAAAAGAGCCGGGACAATCCTTTCCACGACTATTATATCTGGCGCGACGGCAGCGAAAAACCCAACGATATGCGCTCCGTCTTCGGAGGGCCGGCATGGACCTATGTGCCGGAGCTGGACCAGCACTATTTCCATCAGTTCGCTCCTCAGCAGCCGGATCTGAACTGGGAAAACCCCAAGCTGCGTCATGCGCTCTATGAGACCATCCGGTTTTGGGTGGATAAGGGCGTGGAGGGCTTCCGGCTGGACGTGATCGACCAGATCGCCAAAGAACCGGACAGCCGCATCACCATCAACGGCCCGAGACTGCACGATTATCTGCGGGAGCTTTCGGCAAATGCATTTCCGGAAACCACGCTGGTTTCCGTGGGGGAAGCATGGGGCGCCGATGTGCAGCGGGCACGGCTCTACAGCGCCGGCGACTGCAGCGAGCTGAGCATGGTATTCCAGTTCCGGCATATGTGCCTGGATCAGCGCTTTGAAAAATGGGACACCCTCCCCCTTTCCCTGCCCAAGCTGAAAGAATGCTTCCGCAGCTGGCAGCAAGGCCTGCACGACGAGGGCTGGAACAGCCTGTTCCTCAACAATCACGATCTGCCCCGGATCGTTTCCCGCTGGGGAAATGACAGGGACTTCCGGGTGGAATCGGCCAAAATGCTGGCCACCCTGCTCCACGGCATGCAGGGAACGCCCTACATCTACCAGGGCGAGGCGCTGGGCATGACCAACATCCGGCTGGAAATTGGGGAGTATCAGGATGTGGAGATCCGCAACCTCTACCGGGACCGCACTGCCCGGGGGTATTCTCACGAAAGTGTGATGCAGTCCATCTGGGCCCGGGGCCGGGACAATGCCCGCACGCCCATGCAGTGGACAGCAGGCAAAAATGCCGGCTTTACCCCAGGCAAGCCCTGGCTGCCGGTGAATCCCAACCACACAGAAATCAACGCAGAAGCCGCACTTCGGGATCCGGATTCGATTTTTTACTACTATCAGAAGCTGATACAACTGCGGAAAACCTACTCCGTCTTCCGCACCGGTTTTTTTGACCTGTTAGACCCGGACGACGAGCGCATCTTTGCCTATACCCGGAAGGCTCCGGAAGGCAGTCTTCTGGTGGTCTGTAATTTTACGGAAGAGATTCTTCCCTACGATCTACCCGAGGCATTCCAAAACGCCGAAAAGCTGATCGGCAACTACCCAACAGCCGAAAACCATCTGCGGCCCTACGAAGCCGCCATGTACTATACCGAAAGGAGCGCGGACAAATGAAAAGAGAATCCGGCATTCTGCTGTCCATCACCAGCCTGCCCGGCAAATACGGCATCGGCTGTTTTGACAAAGCGGCTTATGACTTTGTAGACTTTTTGGAGCGGACCGGTCAGCGCTACTGGCAGATCCTCCCCCTTGGCGCCACCAGCCACGCCGGCGCCTTCGATTCCCCTTATCAGGCCTATTCCGCTTTTGCAGGCAATCCCTACTTCATCAGTCTGGATACACTGGTGGAAGAAGGCGTGCTGACCAGCGAAGAATGCGAAGCCGCCGACTTCGGCTCCGATCCTTCCAAAGTGGATTATGAAAAGCTGTACAGAAATCGCTTTCCCCTGCTGCACAAAGCCTATGAGCGCAGCAACATCAGCGCTGTGCCCGAATACCGGGAGTTTATTGCCGAAAACCACTGGTGGCTGGATGACTACGCCCTGTTCATGGCGCTGAAGGGCTTCTTTGAAAACAAGAGCTGGACCCAGTGGCCCACGGACATCCGGATGCACTACGCCCCGGCGCTGGACTACTACCGGGAAAAGCTGTACTTTGATGTGGAGTTCCAGAAGTACCTGCAGTTCAAGTTCTATGAGCAGTGGAGCAAGCTCAAGGGCTACGCCAACGAAAAGCATATCCGGATCGTCGGCGACATTCCAATCTATGTTTCCCCCGACGGATCAGATGTCTGGGCCCATCCGGAGATGTTCCAGCTGGACGAAAACAATGCACCGACGCAGGTGGCAGGCTGTCCCCCCGATGGCTTCAGCGCCGACGGACAGGTCTGGGGCAACCCCCTGTACCGCTGGGACTACCACGCACAGCAAAATTATCACTGGTGGGTCACCCGGATGTGGTACAGCTACAAGCTCTACGATGTGGTCCGCATCGACCATTTCCGGGGCTTCGACGAATACTTCTGCATTCCCGTCAGCTCCGGTCTTGCCAAGGACGGGCACTGGGAAAAGGGACCCGGCATGGCTCTGTTCCGTACCCTCAAAGAGCAGCTGGGCGACCGGGGCGTCATTGCCGAGGATCTGGGCCTGATGACCGACAGCGTCCGCCAGCTGGTAAAAGACAGCGGCTATCCCAACATGAAGGTGCTGCAGTTTGCCTTTGACGAAGAGGATATCGGCGGAGCAAACGAATACCTGCCCCACAACTACGAGACCAACTGCGTTGTATACACCGGCACCCACGATAATGAGACCGTGGCAGGCTGGTTCGCCGGTCTTTCCAAGGCCCAAAAAGAGCAGATCCGGGATTATCTTGCGGATCACGACACCCCCAACAAGCGCATGCATCAGAAGCTGATCCATGCCGCCATGGCAAGCTGTGCCAAGATCTGCATCGTTCCCATTCAGGACTGGCTGGGTCTTGACAACAGTGCCCGCATGAATCTGCCCGGTTCTGTGGATGCCAACTGGTGCTGGCGGCTGCAACCGGAACTTCTGACAGAAGATCTGGAAAACCGCATTCTCTCACTTGCGAAACGTTTCGGAAGAGCCAATTGGGAAGCCCTGAACGCCCGGTCTGCCGCCGAAGTTGCCGCGGAATCTCCTGCTTTGGTATAAACTTAGGCATTTTGCATAAGAATTGTGTAAAATAGCCAAAAAATGGACTCGTTTTTTTACAGTTTACCTTGTTGACGGTTCGACCTATTCAGTGGTATACTAATGATGATCGCAGAAAAGCTGCGCTTTTTTGCGACGGAAGAAAAGTTTCGTAATGTTTCGTAACTTTTTTCTGCACCCCGGTATGGCGGTGCGCCCTATACGGCATCAACAGACGGCGAATGTCTGTGATAGCATAAATGCGTAAAACTATTTTTTAGGAGGAAATTACAATGAAAAAGATCCTTGCACTGGTTCTGGCCTGCATGATGATCGCTTCCCTGTTTGCCGGCTGCCAGCCCGCATCCGAAGCCATCACCCTGAAGGTTTGGGCTCCCCAGGAGGACCAGGTCGACGACACCAGCTGGCTGAATGTCATGCTGAAGAAGTTTGAAGAAGCTCACCCCGAGTACCAGATCACTTGGGACACTGGCGTTTGCTCTGAAGGCGATGCCGGCAAGAACGTTCCCCAGGACGTTTCTGCCGCTGCTGACATCTATCTGTTTGCCAACGACCAGCTGGGCACTCTGCTGCAGGCCGGCGCTCTGGCTCAGCTGGGCGGCTCTTACCTGGAGCAGGTCAAGAACGATGTTTCCGCTACTTACCTGAACACCGTTACCTACACCGACGGCAATGTCTATGGTTTCCCCATGGCTTGCAACACCTGGTTCATGTACTACAACAAAGACATCTTCACCGAAGAAGATGTTAAGTCCCTGGAAGCTATGCTGGCTAAGGGCAAGGTTGCCTTCCCCATGACCACCGGCTGGTACACCGGCTCCTTCTTCATGGCTAACGGCGGCACTCTGTTCGGCGATGCCGGCGTTGACGGCAAGGCTGGCATCCAGTTCGGCGGCGAAGCCGGCTACGCAGCTGCTGCCAAGATGGTCGAGCTGATGGCTAACGGCAACTTCGTCAACGACGCTGACGGCCTGGGCAACACCGGCCTGAAGAACGGCACTGTTGGCGCTTACTTCTCCGGCGACTGGGAGTACGAAGGCCTGAAGGCTGCCCTGGGCGACAAGCTGGGCGCTGTTTCCCTGCCCACCGTTAACATCGGCGGCAAGGATGTTTCCATGAAGTCCTTCGCCGGCTCCAAGGCTGTCGGCGTTAACCCCAACTGCAAGAATCAGAAGGCCGCTATGGAACTGGCTGCTTTCCTGGCTTCTTCCGAGTCGCAGCTGGTCCGCTTCCAGCTGCGCAACATCACCCCCGCTGTCACTGCTCTGGCTGAGAATGATGCCATCAAGAACAGCATCATTGCTACCGCTCAGAACAACACCATGGCCAACACTTCCGTTGCTCAGCCCTCCATCCCCGAGATGGGCGACTACTGGTCCCCCATCCAGGTCTTCGGTGAGAACATCGTCAACGGCAAGGTCACTGCTGACAATGTTAAGGAGCAGGTCGATGCTCTGATGAAGGCTCTGAACGCCAGCGGTCTGTAATTTCAGATTGAACGTTCGCTTACTGTAGAGCAACCGGCGGCGGCCCGATCATATCCGGCCGCCGCCATTTTTCAACAAGAAAAGTGAAGGGAGAAGGTATCGTGGCAAACAGCTTGACAAAAGCCGATGCTGCGCGCAAAAGAGCCGCAAATTCCAACGGGCTTATCAGCGCGCTGAAAAACGGAGGACCGATGGTCTGGCTTTCCTGCCTGGTCATGGGTCTCGGTAATATCCTGGCAGGCCAGTATATTAAGGGCCTGCTGTTCCTGCTCATTGAACTGGCCGTGATCGTCTTCATGGTGATCCCCAGCGGCGGCGCACACTGGCTGGGCATGCTTCCCAGTCTGGGCGATCAGGAGCCGGGGCAGGTTTGGAATGACGAGCTGGGTATCTTTGAATATACCTCCGGCGACAATTCCGCAAATATTCTTCTTTACGCAGTCGCTACCATTGCCATTCTGGTATTTCTGGTGGTGATCTGGCGTGCCTCCGTCCGCAGTGGCTACGCGGCACTGACCCTGAAAAAGCAGGGCGAGCCCATTCCCACTTTTAAGGACGATCTGCATGCGCTTCTGGATGAGAACATCCATAAGCTGCTGATGACTCCGCCTTTTATGTTCCTGCTGGTCTTTACCATTATCCCTCTGGGATACATGATGCTCATGGCTTTCACCAACTACTCCAAGGTTGGCAGCCATCTGATGCTCTTTGACTGGGTGGGCCTCAAGAACTTTATTTCTATTTTCGATGCCAATTCCACCATCGGCAGCCAGTTTATGCCGGTTCTGGGATGGACTCTGGTCTGGGCATTCTTCGCAACTTTCCTGAACTTCTTTGCCGGCACCATTATGGCAATGATCATCAACCGCCCCACTACCCGGCTGAAGGGTCTGTGGCGCACGGTGCTTTCCCTGACCATTGCGGTGCCCCAATTCGTTTCTCTGCTGATCATCCGCACCATGTTCAAGGAGAACGGCGCCGTCAACACCCTGCTGCAGGATCTGGGCTTCCTGAACAAGGAGCTGGGCGAGACCCTGCCCTTCCTGACGGATGCCACCTGGGCAAGAACCTTTATCATCATCGTCAACCTCTGGGTCGGTATTCCTTATACCGTCATGCAGGTCACGGGTATTCTGCAGAATATCCCCTCCGAGCAGTATGAAGCTGCCCGGATCGACGGTGCCAATGTGGTGCAGCAGTTCATGCACATCACCCTGCCCTACATGATCTTCGTGATGACACCTTATATCATCACCCAGTTTACGGGCAATATCAACAACTTCAATGTTATCTACCTGCTGACCGGCGGCGGTCCCACCGATACAGGCAACACCGCAGGCGACACGGATCTTCTGGTCACCTGGCTGTACAAGCTGTCTGTTGACCGGCAGGAGTACAACCTGGCGGCGGTCATCGGTATCTTCACCTTCGTGGTGCTGGCGATCGTGGCTCTAGTCACCTACCGCAGCTCCGGATCCTACAAAGATGAGGAGGGCTTCAAATAATGGCTAAGAAAACAAACGGCGGCATGAAAGCCAAGCGGGTCGCCACCGATGTGGTAGTGCACATCTTTCTGGTGATCGTGGCCGTGATCTGGCTGATCCCCTTTGTGTGGCTTGTTGCCCACTCTTTCCGCGCCAGTGAAGATCTCAACGGCGTATCCATCGCGCAAGGTCTGTATTCCGAGACTTTCTTCCCCACAAATTACTCACTGGAAAACTATATCAAACTGTTCACAGAAACCAGCAGCATGAACTTCCTCAGGATGTTTATGAATACCTTCTTCATTGCCTGCTGCTCCTGCGTCATCAGCACCTTCTTCGTGCTGGCAGTTTCCTACTGCACCAGCCGCGTCAAGTGGAAGATGCGTAAGCCCTACATGAACATGGCTATGATCATCAACCTGTTCCCCGGCTTCATGAGCATGGTAGCGGTTTACTTCCTGCTGAAGGCCATGGGTCTGACCGAAGGCCCCATGATCCCCCTGGCGCTGATCATCTGCTTCTCCGCAGGCTCCGGCACCGGCTTCTATGTGATGAAGGGCTATATGGACACCATTCCCAAGGCGCTGGACGAAGCCGCCTCCATTGACGGCTGCACCCGCTGGCAGACCTTTACCAAGATCACCCTGCCCCTGTGCAAGCCCATGATCGTGTATCAGGTCATTACCTCTTTCATGGGTCCCTGGATGGACTTCGTGTTCGCCAAGGTCATCGTCCGTGCCGAAGCGGAATACTACACCGTTTCCATCGGTCTGTGGAAGATGCTGGAGATGGAATTCGTCAACAACTGGTTCACCCGGTTCTGCGCCGGTGCCGTTCTGGTTGCCCTGCCCATTTCCATCCTGTTCATCTACACCCAGAAGTTCTATCAGGAAGCCATGAGCGGCTCCGTCAAGGGTTGATCGTTTTATGAAAACCTTAGTAATAATCACTTGTCTGGTGCTGGCGCTGTCGCTGCTGTGCGGCTGCGCCCCCCAGCAGGCCAATATGGAGGAGATCCTTTCCGGGATCTCCTCTTTGGGTACAAGCCCCGATGATAACTACCGCACCTGGTATGAGATCTTCGTCTATTCCTTCTGCGATTCCGACGGTGACGGCATCGGCGATCTGAACGGTGTCCGCTCCAAGCTGGACTATCTGCAGGAATTGGGTATCACCGGCATCTGGCTGATGCCCATCCATCCCAGCACCACCTACCACAAGTACAATGTGACGGATTACTACGCCATTGACCCCGATTACGGCACGCTGGCGGATTTTGAGGCGCTGCTTTCCGAATGTGAAAGCCGGGGCATCAAGGTCATCATGGATCTGGTGCTTAACCATACCGGCGATACCAATCCGTGGTTCCTGCAAATGACCGCCTACCTGCAGACCCTGCCGGAAGGCAAAGCGCCCAGCGCGCAGGAGTGCAAGTATCTGGACTACTACCACCTGACCACGGAAGCCACGGTGGGCTACAACAAAGTCCCCGGTACGCCTTACTATTATGAGTGCAAGTTCTCCAGTGATATGCCGGATCTGAATCTGGACAGCCAAGCTGTCCGGGGTGAGATCGAAGATATCATGGAATTCTGGCTGAATAAGGGCGTTGCCGGTTTCCGTCTGGATGCTGCCAAGGAGTTCTGGAGCGGAAATACTGCCAAGAATGTGGAGGTACTGAACTGGATCCAGACCACCGCCACCTCCCTCAAGCCCGACTGCTACCTGGTGGCCGAGGTTTGGGATACCTTCGGGCAGGTGACGGAATACTATCAGAGCGGCATTACCAGCATTTTCAACTTCCCCTTCGGTGACTCCACCGGAAAGATCGTCGATGTGCTTCGCGGCGCAGGCAATCCCGCCATGGTCAGCACCTACGCCACCGCTCTGGAAACTGCCGACAGTGCCTACCGGGGCTCCAACCCCAACTACATCGACGCGCCCTTCCTTTCCAACCACGATGTGGGGCGCATTGCCGGTTTCGTTGCGCAGAATGAGCAGAAAACCAAGCTGGCCGGCGCTATGAACCTCTTTATGAGCGGCAGCACATTTATCTACTACGGCGAGGAGATCGGCATGGTCGGCTCCGGAAATGATCCCTCCAAGCGGGCTCCCATGTACTGGAACGCAGAGCGCAACGACGGCACCACCAAGCTGCCGCCGGAGTGCAAGCTGCCGGAAAACTATCCCTTCGGCAGTCTGGAAGAACAAAAGAGCAACACTGATTCCATCTATAACTACTACCGGCAGGCGGTTGCAATCCGCAAAGCCCTGCCCGTCATCTCCCACGGTGTGACCACCGCGGAGACCGCACTGAACAAAGGCTGCATCAGCGCCCAGAAGAAAATCTGGAACGGCAGCAGCTGCATCATTTTGATGAACATTGACAACGAGGCGGCAAAGGTAGACCTTTCTGCCTATGCTGACTGGAAGCTGGCGGCATCCCTCAGCGCAGACGGCAGCGCTATCACGCTGAAAAACGGCACGCTGGACCTGTCTGCCTACGGTGTCGCCGTACTGATCCCCAATTCCTGATCCCACTCCCGGAAAGGAGCTCCTATGGAAAGACTTAAAAAATCCGGATCCTCCGGTCTGACCTCCAACGCAGTGCGTACCTGGGGTATGCTGTTTCTCGTTGCGGGCATTGCCGGCCGCAGCATCATTCAAAACCGGCTTTTGGGCCTTGGTCAAATGAGCAGCCAGGAGCTGCTGGACGCCCTGTCCGCCTCCCAAACAGCCATGATCCTTGCCTCTGCCGCGTTGGTGCTGCAGGCTATCGAGACCTGCGCCGTACCGATCTTCTCCTTTTTGCTGGTGGAGGGTTTCCTGCACACCCGGGATTGGAAGAAATACCTGCTTCGCCTTGCGGGCATCGCGCTTCTGAGCGAGCTGCCCTATAATCTTGCTATGAGCGGCAGCTTCTGGGATACCGGTTCCCGGAATCCGGTTTTTGCTCTGGTGGTGGGACTGGCGCTGATGTTCTTCTTCCGCTACTATGAAGCAAAAGCCTTGAAAAACACCTTGATCAAGCTATTCGTGCTGATCGCCGGTGTTCTGTGGACGGTCATGCTGCGCGTTGACCACGGTGTTACGCTGGTTTTGCTGATCGCCATTCTCTGGGCACTGCGGAGCAGACCCCAGCTGCGGAATCTTGCCGGCGCTGTAGCGTCTGTAGCATTCAGTATTCTATCCCCCTTTTATGTGGCATCGCCCATGGGTTTCCTGCCGGTGCATCTGCACAACGGGGAGCCGGGCGGCGAAAACCGGCTGTTTAATTACCTTTCCTACCCGGTGATCCTGCTGGCAATCGGACTGATCGCCAAATATCTGATATAAAGAAATCCGCACAAGCGTTTCTGCTTGTGCGGATGTTTTTTACTTGAAGAACTTGAATTTTGCCGCGCCGTCTTCGTTATAGTATTCCAGCTCGAACCGGAAGCCTGCTACCTCGGCAATGGCAGCGTACAGGGTGCGGGTCTGCTCGATGTAATACTCACTGGGCTGCTGATTCAGTCCGCGCATGTACTCGATGACCGGGCACTTATCAATGGTAAAGGTAAGTACATCGCCAGTTAGCTCAGCATGGAGCACCTCAGAGGCTTCCTCCACCTCGTAGATCTTTTCCAGCCATGCCTTCACTGCCGGCAAGCCACCCTGCTTCATCTCTTCGATCTTGGGTGCGAAATAATAGACAGCGAAGTGCTTCAAGAAGCCGACCACAGCCTCATCGCCATAGTTATCGCCGCAGTATTTCAGCGCATTGTCGCCCAGCAGCTGGAAGTCCCGGTGCAGGTACTTCTTGCTTTCCCGCTTCATGTGACCGACAACGCGGCCTTCCGCCGGAGCGGTGTAGTCACCGGTAGGCTTTTTGCCCGCTTTGTAAAGAATGCTGCTGCACTTGGCTTCATGAACCATAGAGTGATCCCGCTCATAGACCATGCCGTATTTCTCCAGAACACGGCTGTAAATGATCTTGCAGTGCTCGCAGTAATGCTCATAAGGCTCGATATGCTCGAGGGAATTGAGCATGGCCCGGGAAGGGCAGTAGCGCATCTCGCTGTAGGAATAAGGATACTGATCGTCTCGGACCGAGTATACATCGCAGGCTTCCTCAGAGGTGGTGTGACCCCAGTATTCTCTGGCGCCTTCGTAGCCGCCCAGTCTTTCACAGCAGGAAGCCATGCTGTGGGGATTGGTCTTGTCGCCGATGCTGGTATCGGAGATGTGGTACCAGTACTTCAGAACGGCATCGTAACCGCCCTGCTTGTCCAAATACTTGAAGAACTCACTGTATAACGGAATAAACTCAGTACAGGAAATCATAAAAGACTCTCCTTATCATGTAAATGTTACACGCCCATATTATGGCACTGCACGAAGAATTTGTCAATCGTTTTTGTGCCATTTCAGTAAGATCCCCCTGCGGTGTTTTCCGCAGGGGGATCGAACGATCAAGCCATCTCCAAAGCCAAGGTCTTGCCGCCGAGGATGTGGAAGTGCAGATGGGGCACGGTCTGACCGGCATCCGCTCCGCAGTTGGAAACCACACGGTAACCGTTTGTCAGTCCTTCCTTTTCCGCGATCCCCGGAATCACCTCAAAAATGTGGGCGACCACACCGCTGTTTTCGGCAGTCACACCGGCAACGGATGGGATATGCACCTTGGGGATCACCAGAATGTGAGTCGGTGCCTGGGGGGCAATGTCCCGGAACGCAAGGACAGTTTCATCCTCATACACCTTGGTGGACGGGATCTGACCCGCAATGATCTTGCAAAACAGACAGTTTTCCATATTACTTCCTCCTTAGAAGCCCAGAATACTGAATACACCGGTACTGGCAAGGCCCATAATGATACCGGCAATCACAACGCCGAGAGAAACAGATGCCGCTGTGGTCTTAATGCCCATATTCAGAAAGCTGGCTGCCAGCGTTCCTGTCCACGCGCCGGTTCCCGGCAGGGGGATGCCTACAAACAGCATCAATGCCACAAACAGCCCGCCCCGACCGGCTGCTTTGGTCAACTTCTGACCGCCCCGCTCGCCCTTTTCCAGACAGAAGCGGAAGAATTTTCCGATATACTTCTTATCCGCGCCCCAGATCAGCACCTTTCGGGCAAAAAAGTAGATAAAGGGCACCGGCAGCATATTGCCGATGACGCAAACAGTCAGCGACGTGAAAAAGTCCAGATTCATGGCTGCTGCCATAACCATGCTGCCGCGCAGCTCCACAAGCGGCACCATAGAAATCAGAAAGCACGATAAATATTTTCCGATCATTTCATCACCTTTTGCTTATTTTCGCCCATTGTATCATAAAAAGTGCCAATAAGCAACGAAAAAGGCCGGGAAAGTTATTAATTTTCAGCAAACATTTCTCCGAGGATCTGTGCAAATTCCAAAAGCCGGCCGCATTCGATGTGCTCATCTGCCTGATGGGCACCGCCATAGGCTCCGAAATCCCTGCCGATACCGAAGGCAAAGGCCCGGGGACTGCCGTATTTTAGGAAAATGGACAAGTCGGACTGGCAGGAGCCGCAGGGCTTGAGTTCCCGTCCGCTGGCCCGCTTACCCGCGGCGATCAGCTTTTCCATGACAGGATTCTCTTTTTCGGATTTTCCGAAATGGAAGAACCGGCAGGTCTTCTGGAACCGGTCAAAGGCAAGGCCCATGGGGGCAAGGGTATTTTGCAGGCGCTGCGCTATTTCCGACAGTTCCTGCTCCACCTGCTCTCTGGAAGCGGCGGCATAATAGCAGACCTCCACATGAGCCCGGTTCAGGTCCGCACCGGCATTGCCGGCCTTCATCTCCATAAACCGGACGGAAGTGGCAGGGATCACCGTGGAGGCATACTCCGGGTGCGCCATCAGCTCGGCGTACCGGTTTTCCCGGAACCGGTCAAATTCTGCCTTCAGCGCGGCAAGGCCCTGCAGCATTACACCGCAGTCGTCCACCGCGTCCACTGCCTTGATATAAGCTTTCAGCTCCTCGCCGCCGACGGCGCAGCTCCAGATTTCAAAGTTCTTGCAGTCCAGGTTGATCACATCGTCGCAGGGGTAGCGCAGGCAGGCTGCCAGCGCACCGTGGCTTCCGCCGTACTCCTCATTGCAGTAGGCAGTGAATACCAGATCGCAGGGGAACTGCAGCCCCTCATCCTTGAAAACCCGGATCAAAAACAGCGCTGCTGCAATGCCATACTTATCATCGCAGGCGCCACGACCCCAGATCTTGCCGTCGCGGATCTCACCGCCGAATGGATCCACGGTCCAGTTGGCTTCGTTGCCAACAGCCACCGTGTCACTGTGGGCAGCCAGCATGATCCTGCGGGAGCGGTCCGCGCCGGGGATCACAGCGCTGACATTATAACGGTTCTCCAGATTATGCTCCGGCCAGTAATCGGGATGCTCCTTCATCCCCGGGATATCCAGCGGGGTGTAAATATCCGGCTCATAGCCCATCTCCCGCAGCTTTTCGCCGATAAAAAAGGCGATTTCCTTTTCATTTCCTTCCGCACCAAAGCTCTGGGAATCGATCTTTACAAGCTCGGAAAGCAGACCGAACAGCTCGTCCTTCCTTGCTTCGATCCTCTGACAAATTCTGCTCATAGTAGGTTTCCTTTCTTGAAAAGATCCGGATCGTTTTTGCCGATCCGGATCCTCTTTTAAGCAACGGTTTCCTTGACGATGACAAAGCCGTCCACCAGATTGGCGCTGACCAGCTCACCTTCAATGGCAACACTGCGCTCCATCAGATCCGTCAGGATCACGCAGCCGTCCTTGCACTCGATGCGCATGACATTCTTCATGGCAACGGTTTCTTCGCTCTTGACATTCTTATAGACAGTAGACAGGCACATAGCAGTCCCTCACTTCACATCCAGGCTCTGGAGCACCAGCGTCAGGCGCATATTGCCCTTTTCAAAATCGGAAACAGCCGCCATGACCTGCTCATAAGCCATGCGGTTGCCGGCCTTTTCCAGCTGAACAGCCAGATCTGCCAGTTCCTTGGCATGAGCGGCATTGTGGCCTGCCATGTACTTCATCAGAGCCATCAGCTCTTCCATGGGGGTATGCTCGCAGCCACCGGCACAGCCGGCACACTGACCGCTGCAGTCATGGGAATGGGTATGCTCCGCGCCCTCGGCGTGCAGATGGTCATGATCGTGGGGATGCTCGTGAGAATGCTCATGGGCATGGGTATGCTCGTGGCTGTGGGTCACGCCGTCGTGGGTGTGCTCATGGATATGGGAATGGGTATGCTCGTGGTCATGATCGTGATGATGACCGCCGATATGATCGTGATGCAGATGCATAGTAAGTCGCTCCTTTGCGTTTTTGTTTGTATTATAACCAAAGAATGCAATGTTGTCAAATTTCAGTTTGGCGGCGAGTCGCCGCTGACAATTCGCACGGGCTGCATCTGGTGTCGTTACTTCCCAGACCCGCCCGGTAACGATACTGCGTCTTTCAAATTTCAGTTTATCGTACGGTATTGTTGGAATATTGTAGGGCGGGGGTTTACTCCCGCCCTACGGCTAAGTTCGTAAACAGCACGGCAAATCCCAATTTGTCAGCAAAACCGGGGGCAGCAATCGCCGCCCCCAGTGATGTGTTACTGGACCGCCTTCAGATTAAAGGAAAGGATCTCTCCTGTCTTTTCATTCTTACGGATCTGCACGCTGGCGACCTTAACGAGGGACTGGTACTTATCCTTCTTGGGGCCGCTCTTGGAATAGCCCCAGAGGGTATCCATGTCGTAGTCCTCATCATCCTTTTGCCCTGCGGCAAAGGCCTCCTCGTCCAGAATGTAGACCGCAACGGTATAATCGGTCTCATTTTCAAACATAGGCCGGTAGGCGCTGTCAACGATGCAGACCACGGTCTCACTGTCCCAATCGTCGGTCTTTTCCAGCACCAGCTCGGTCATGCCCTTATTGGCTTCCACACGCTGCTCATCCGTATAGTCGGCGGAACGGGAGGTATCGGTATAGCGGTAGGTCAGATAACCCACAGCGCTGCCAACGCCCACAACTACCAGCAGCACCAGCGCGGCGATCTGCTTCTTGCTGAAGCTGAGGTTTGCGTTACTGTCGTAAGTCAGCTTTGCCCGGGCAGTCACCGGCACCAGCACCTTCAAAAACAAGGTGATCACCACGGACTCAATGGGGAAGAAGAACAGATTCTTGAAGATCCGGGCAACGGTCATGATGCCCATTATGGATTCCTTGGCTTTTTCGGGATTGCCCATATATGTATACTGCCACGCGAAGATCAGCTGCTGCAGCACCACATTCACCACAAAGCAAATGAGGAACCGGGCAATGATCACCCGGGTGGCACTGGGCTTGGCCCGGTACAGGCACAGGGCGTAGGCCATGGTGCTGGCGATCTCTGTGAGCATAAAGGGCAGGAAGTAATCGCCGGTGGGGAAGATCATAAAGCCAACAGTATCGGAAATGATGGCAGCCGGAATGGCCATTACGGGTCCGAAGATCATGGCGCCCAGCGCCGTTGCCAGCGTGGCGGTCTGGATGGCCATCTGAGGTCCGATATAGATGGCGAAGGGCTTCAGGGCGATCCGCAGGGCGATCATCAGCGCGGTGATCACCAGCATTTTCACATCCCGCAGTTCTGCTGCGGCATCCTTCCAATAGGCCTTGGAAAACGGGTGGGGGTAAAGGGTCGTGCTTTTTGTTTTTGCCATAAAAATATCCTCCTTTTTTTGCGGCGAACGACAGCCAACGGCCTGCAAAAAACAAAACCCCGTGCAAAGCACAGGGAGTTTTCACAGATACAGTTGGGCATGGCAGCAAATATCAGCCGACCGTTCGCCCGACCGAGTATCGTTGCTACATAAAGGAGGTCTTCCAATATGTGGGCAGCGGGTGCGGTGACCCCATCGCGGAAAAGATCCTTCGTCCTCCGGGCAACTCCCCGTCCCGGTGGCACTTCACGCGAGGTCTCCTACTCTGTTCATCCGTATCATACACGATTGGAAGAAAAATGTAAAGCCTTTTTTTGCTATTTTTTGCGGACAGGAAAAGGCGTACCAAGCGGTACGCCCTTAGATTTACTTTCCGTCTTTCAAAAGGTCTCCGGTCAGAGAAGAATTGTACACATACACCGTATAGTAATTTCCGCCGCTGAAATCGGTATGGTCGTAGGTGATGGTCTTGTGCACCAGCGCGCTGTGGACAAGCCGGCTTTCGGACTGAACCATGCACCCTGCCTCCTCAAAAACGGCATCCAGCGCTGTGGCGCAGGTTTGAGCAGCCGTTTCCGATTCGCTTCTGATCAGCGCGGCACAGAAAAACTGCAGCGCCTTTTCATCCTCACCGTTGAGCCGACCGAAGGCGGTTTTGACTTCCACCACTTCCACCTTGTGCTTTTCCAGGGTGGCCTTCAGCTGATTTTCCAGTTCCTTTGCGGCAACATCCGCTACATTGCCGGCAATATCCCCCACCACAGCACAGCCGGAAAGCATACCGCACAGCATGACAGCCGCCAGAACCAACGCCATCCATTTCCGCATTCTCATGCACCTCCATTGAAAACTATGGGTATTTTCTCACAATCTTTCCCTTTTGTCAATCTGCCTCCATTTTGCAAATATGCCCAGAATCCGCTTGCAAACAGGCCGGTTATTTGGTACAATAGCAAAAGGAGTTGGAGGTAGACAGATATGGCAAAGCTTTACTTCAAATACGGAGCCATGGGCTCCAGCAAAACCGCACAGGCCCTGATCACCAAGTATAACTACGAAGAAAACGACATGAAGGTCTGGCTCCTGAAGCCCAGCGCCGATGTTCGCGACGGTGCGGAAATTCTGCGCAGCCGCATCGGACTGGAAGCCCGGTGCGAGATCGCCACACCGGACAGGGATATTTACCGGCGGTTTCGGGAAGGGTTTGCAGGCTCCTGCAATGCCGTCATTGTAGACGAATGCCAGTTTCTGACTGTTGCGCAGATCGATCAGCTTCGCGCCATCGTCAATGATTTTAATGTGCCGGTGATGTGCTTCGGCCTGCGCACGGATTTCAAGACCTGCCTGTTTCCCGGCTCCCGGCGGCTGATGGAGCTGGCGGACTGTATCGAAGAGATCAAAACCATGTGCGACTGCGGCTGCAAGGCCACCGTCAACGCCCGAATTTCCGACGGTTATATCGTCACCGAAGGTGCTCAGGTGGTGCTGGGCGGCAACGACAGCTACATCGCCATGTGCCACCGCTGCTACATCCGCGGCATTCAAGAACATAGAAAAATCAAATTACACGGACAAGAAGGTTAAAAGGAGAATATACTATGGAACTGAAGGACATTCTCGCCAAGTGCGACCACACATTGCTTGCCCAGACCGCAACCTGGGAAGAGATCAAAGCCATCTGCGACGACGGCATGAAATATCACTGCGCATCCGTCTGCATTCCCGCCTCCCATGTGAAGCAGGCCAAGGAATATGTGGACGACAAGCTGGCCATCTGCACCGTTATCGGTTTCCCCAACGGCTATGCCACCACCAGCGCCAAGTGCTTCATGGCAAGCGACGCTGTCGACAACGGCGCGGACGAAGTGGATATGGTCATCAACATCGGCTGGGCCAAGGAAGGCAAGTGGGAAGACATTACCGCGGAGATCGCCGCCATCAAGCGCTCCTGCAAGGGTAAGCTTCTGAAGGTCATCATCGAGACCTGCCTGCTCACCGACGACGAAAAGATCGCCCTGTGCAAGTGCGTCTCCGATTCCGGCGCGGACTACATCAAGACCTCCACCGGCTTCAGCAAGGCCGGCGCCACCTTTGCGGATGTGGAGCTGTTCGCCAAGCATGTTGCTCCCCATGTGAAGATCAAGGCCGCCGGCGGCATCTCTTCTCTGGAAGACGCGGAAAAATTCATTGAACTGGGCGCTTCCCGCCTCGGCACTTCCCGCATCGTCAAGATCGCCAAGGGCCTTGAAAACGACGGAAGCTATTAAAGAGTGGAGATTGGAGAGTGCAGATTGAAGATATCTTAACTCTCCACTCTCAACATTTCACCAAAATATCAGGAGGAAATTACCATGTCTAACTTCCCCAAAACCCCTCATATCAATGTTCTTGACGACATCGGCTTCGGCAAGACCGTACTGATGCCCGGCGATCCCCTGCGGGCCAAGTTTATCGCCGAGAATTTCCTGGAAAATCCCGTCCTTGTGAACAATGTCCGGGGCGTGCAGGGCCACACCGGCTATTACAAGGGCGTCAAGGTATCCGTCATGGCTTCCGGCATGGGCATGCCCGCCATCGGTATCTACTCCCACGAGCTGTTCAACAATTTTGGCGTGGAGAACATTATCCGCGTGGGTTCTGCCGGCTCCATTCAGGAGCATATCAATTTGTATGATATCGTGTTGGGACAGGGGGCTTGTACGGATTCCGCATGGCAGAATCAGTTCCATCTGCCCGGCACATTCGCACCCATTGCGGACTTCACCCTGCTGACGGAAGCGGTAAAGGCCTGTGAGGCTTACGGCGCGACCTACCATGTAGGCAATTTGAATTCTTCCGATGTGTTCTACGGCGACCATGTGGGCGTACCCGAAGGACTGGACAGTGTATACGGA
>JAZNGJ010000115.1:0-5136 GCA_045576415.1 Faecousia sp.
AACCATTCGTCAACGGTGGTTTCGGTCGCTATAAAGACTTCTTCGTGCTTGTCCGCGTACTTTGCGTCCTCCATCCAGTTGCGTGCTTCCGGAAGTGTTTGGAAATATTTTTCGTGTCGCTTTCCTGCTTTATCAATATACCTTGCGCTGTATCGACCATCCTTTCTTTGGTAGATACCCTTACCACATTCTTTGCCTTTGAGATTCTTTCCCATAGATGAACTCCTTTCCGCCTTGGCGAAAAAGAGCACACTGCTACACTATAATAATAACACAGTGCGCCCTTTTTCTCAAGACAATAATGAAAACTTTTCCACAAGAATTTGTGAGATGTTATCAGATATAAAGGGTTTTGCTGATATACTCTTCAAACTCCTTGCGCTTTACCAATTTCTTTTTACCCACGAACAACACAAACGGGCAGTTCGGTTTACGCAGCATGGCATCAATTCTATTGATGCCGATGTTGCTCAGATCGGCGGCCTCCTCAATCGTTAGTGTGATCTTGTGGTAAATTGGCACGGGATTCATAGCTTTAGACATATGAATGCCTCCTTCGATAATATTTAGAAGTTTGGCACATTCATCCGACTGCAATGTCCGGCTCATTGCAGTGTCGTTCAATTCACTCATTCATTCATTTTGTGGTGAACTTCTATGTTAATAATATAGGGAGGTTAAATATGTGTTTCAAGAAAACATCATTTAAGGAGAGGGAAGAGGAATACACAGCAGCAATGAAAAGAATATGTTCCTGCGTGTAAAACTCCGTCGGTCGTTGGTTCTGTGGAAAAAAGCAAAAAAATGCAGCTACAATAAATGTCCCAAAATAATTATGAATATTTTGAAAACAGGGGGTATTCGAGTTTTTATTTAGCACAAAATAGCGGAAAAGTTGCGAAAAACGGGGCAAAAATGTTCTATTTTTGACCTTAAATTTGGAGCCTACAACTGTTAATTAAACGGCCTAGAACGGCTTTTCCGCGACAGAGGGGGAACCGAGTTAGATTTCTCGATAAAAAATCACTTATATTCCTCTTTAGCTCAGTCGGTAGAGCGACGGACTGTTAATCCGCAGGTCGTTGGTTCGAGTCCAACAAGGGGAGCCATTTTAGTCCCGAAAACGAAAGTTTTCGGGACTTTTTTGCGCCAATTTTTCCCATTTTACCGGTTTTTGCGTACTTTTAAAGGCAATAGAAAAGTTTGGAGTTTACCTACTAGGCCGCATAAGAAACAGTTACAGGACCTGGTTTGTTTGGAAAACTCCGAAAACCGTGGAATACCAATGGTTTTCAGATTCTTAAATTTTGTATTTTGAAGCTTGACATACTTTTTGACCGAAATTATTTTTCCGTATTTTCCTTATCGTTGGTTCTCGTAGAAAAAAAGCACCTGTCATTTTGGTTTGACCGAAAAATATCTTTGCAATTTTAAGTCAAAAACACAAAATTATAAATACACAGCATTTAGCCTGTCCAGACATTCTTTTTGATGGGGCTGCGTCATATGCAGATAAACATCACCGGTGATCTTTACACTGGAATGGCCGAGGGTTTTGGAGATTGTAAGAAGGTCCATACCCGATTCCAAGCACCGGGTCGCAAAGGTGTGACGAAGTGTGTGGAAGTTGATATCTGTTATATCTGCAGCCTTTAATATTTTCTGATAATGACGGTAAAAGGTTTTGGAACCAAGTCCGGTGTTGATTTTGCTGGGGAATACAAAATCGTCCTCTGAATGAACAAAGCCGTTTTCCGCTTTCCTCTGCAGAAGCTTTTCTTTATATTCCTCAAATTCCTTTGCCAAGGGTTCTATCATGTGGATAGTTCGCTTGGCGTTTTTTGTTTTCGGCTGCTTGGTATCATAATGCATTTTAGCTTCGCCGCCGATGTTGATTTTATATTCCCGCACAAGCTGTTTATTGACGGATATCGATCTTTTTTCAAAGTCCACATCGCACCATTTAAGCCCGAGGATCTCGCCGCGCCGGAGTCCTGTGAACAAGCAGAATATGACACTGAACATCACAAGACAATCCGAGTTGCGTACGGCCTGGATGAGACGGTCTGTCTCTTCCTTAGTGATGGCCCGGTTTTCAAATATCCCGGTTTTGGGAATGCGGACGCCGTTTGCCGGGTTGTGGGTGATCAGATTGTTTTGCACGGCATATTCAAAGACCATGTGCATGAAGGTACGTAGCCGCGTCAGATAGTTCTCACTGAGTCCATTTTCATCTACAAGACGGGAAAGTTTTGTAATATGGTTCTGGACCATCAAATTTGTGATTCTTCCGATGGGCATATCCCCAAGCTCACCAAAATGCATACGAATGAGCCGTTCATATGCAATATAGGTGTTTCCCTGAATGCTGGCAATGCAGTAATTGTTGAGGCAGATATATGCCCAGTTTTTCAGGGACATATATTTTGTGGGGTTATTTAATTCGTACTGAAGTTGCGCAGCGTTGTTCAGTTCAGCAACGAACACTTCAAGCTTTTGCTGAACCTCCTTTTTAGTTCTGCCGTAGAAATAAGTGCGATGGCCGTGGTCGGTGATGGTGACAGTGTACCGACCGTCCTTTCTTTGCTGAATGTTGTAGTTTTTGTAATTGCGGATCATAAATTTTCCCCCTTTAAAATTGTGGATAGTTAAATTATAAAGTAAGGATGATTATGACAATTCTGAAAAAAACATAAGCTGAAATCAGAAGTATGTGAAAAGGAGTGTTGTACTACCATTGGTAGAACAGGGAGGCCATCCACGATTATAATACCTATGCGCTTTGTTATAGCATAAAAAGTTCGCGGCAGTCATGTTGACTGCCGCGTTGTGGTTTTTGGGGATGAAAAAGTGCAGAGATTGTGTTTTGCGATTTCGTGCGGGAGTGTGACGAGAAACCGTTCGGCATATGGTTAGCATACTTCCTACATGGCGGAGACTTGTGTGCCCATCCATAGGTTATAGTGATGCGTTACGCTGTGAAAGCTATGCAGAAAGTAACGACATTCTCTTTAAATCCCCAAATTCGCTAATTTGCAGATTAAAAAGCATCGTCACTTGTTCATTGCATTTTAAACCATCAGTTTTTCTTGCGGAAGGCTTTGACAACGATTTCAACAAAGTCCCAGACGGGCTGATCCAGCCACTTATCATAGAGGATACACATGTACAATGCCTGGTGCCAGTTATGTAGGGGAATAAAACGGATGCCGGGACGGTTTTCGACGCACTCGTTGGGGACAAAAGCGATGCCCATGCCGTTGGCGACTAGATCCAATGCGGCACCGGCGGTATCCACGGTGCAAACCACAGCTTCATCCGTAGGCGCACCGGTAGTCCATTCCTGGAAACTGCGGCTTACATCGTAATTAAATACAACCTGCTGTTCACCAACCACATCCTTGGGATTGATAAAATCCCGATCAGCAAGTGGGTGAGCCAGAGGAACGGCAACGAAGAAATCTCTCTCATACAACTTGCGGAAATGTAGGCTGCGGTCTCGGTCAGAGGAGTCTACGATCGCCATATCCAGCTTTTCTTGACGCACCATATCCATCAGCTGCTCTGAGGAGGATTCTGTCATATGAAAACGAATACGACTGTTGGTTCGAGTGTATTTTACCATCTCCCGGGCCAGAATGCCATCTAACGTGCCGGAGACAACACCCATTCGAATAACTACCGGTGCTTTGCTGCGACTATCACGCAACAGCAGAGATGCGCTGTGCAGCTTGGTGATGGACTCGTCTACGGTCTGCTGATAGAAACGACCTTCCTCGGTCAATCGAATGTTGCGACCTACTTTCTCAAAAAGTCTTACTCCGCCCAATGAGTTTTCCAAGTTGTGGATGGCGCTGCTAAGTGCGGGCTGAGAGATGCCGAGCCGTGCTGCCGCAGTGGTATAGTGTTCCGTTTGTGCCAACACAGAAAAATAAAGCAGATAATTGTAGTTCATAAACTGCCTCCGTAATCTATAAGTACAAGTTATAAATAAAGTACCACAACTTTATTGTTTTTTGCAAGTAAAATCTGTAAAATCAACGAGGGTTTTGCGAAAAAACTTGATTTCCGTCGCTATCGAGCGACGGTTTTGCTGTTTATTCAGCAAACTTTGTATTTCGCAGATGGACAAATGTGTATTCTATAAGTTAAGTATATAAATGGAGGTAAGCAATGGCACATATCAATGAGGCCGGTGTCAAGAAGATCAATGAGATCTGCGATCGTTACATCGGTGATAAGACTCCTCTGATGATGATCCTCAGTGATATCCAGAACGAGTACGGCTACATTCCGCTGGAGGTCCAGCAGCTGGTTTCCAAGAAGACCGGCATCTCGGTTGCAGAAATTTACGGTGTTGTCACCTTCTATTCCTTCTTCTCTCTGGAGCCTAAGGGCAAATATGTCATCGGCTGCTGCCTGGGCACCGCTTGTTATGTTAAGGGCGCTCAGCAGATTATCGACAAATTCTCCGAAATCCTGGGTGTAAAGCCCGGTGAGACTACCGCTGACGGTTTGTTTACCATCGATGCACTGCGCTGCATCGGTGCTTGTGGCATCGCTCCCGCTGTTACCATCAACGGCAAGGTCTACCCCAAGATGACCGTGGATGCAGTCCAGGGTGTTGTGGATGAGTATCTGGCTAAGGAGGGCAAGTAAATGAAAAATTTCACGGAACTCGATCAAAAGATTTGCAGCTGCACCGATGCGCTGACCGCCAAAATGGACGGCAGTAACGGCAAGCGTGCTGTTCTGTTGTGTGGTGGTACCGGTTGCATCTCCTCCAACTCTATGGATATCAAGGCTAAGTTTGAAAGATTAGTTGAAGAGAACGGCCTGCAGGACAAGGTTACTGTCAACATCGTTGGTTGCTTCGGTTTCTGCTCTCAGGGTCCCTTCGTGAAGATTTTCCCCGAAGATACTCTGTATCGTCTGGTTTCCCTGGACGATGTAGACGAAATCTTTGAGAAGGATATTATGGGCGGTGAGATCATCGAGCGCCTGCTGTATGTGGAGCCCAACTCCGGTGAGAAGGTTGCCAAGCAGGAGGACATCAACTTCTACAAGAAGCAGAAGCGTGTTGCGCTCCATGGCGGCGGTGTCATCAACCCCGAAGACATCAATGAAGCAATGGGT
>JAZNGJ010000116.1:0-5689 GCA_045576415.1 Faecousia sp.
TGACGTTTTATATTGCCTAACTGAAAATTTGCAACCGGTAAGACCGGTTTGCTGTTATGCTTATACAACATAGGGCTCATTGCGCCCACCCCTTCAACCTACTATTTTTAAGAAGGAGGTGTGCTGCAAGATTATGGGCAAGATTATTATTTTTGCCGTTATTGGCGTTTTGGTTGGTGTTGCCATCGGTTTCTTTATCGGTATGATGTACCGTAAGAAGGTCGCCGAGCGTGAGATCGGTTCTGCCGAGATGGAGGCGACCCGCCTGATCAACGAAGCCATTCGTGCCGGTGAGAACCGGAAGAAGGAAATGCTGCTGGAAGCCAAGGACGAAATCCATAAATCCCGCACAGAGCACGACAAAGAAGTCAAAGAGCGCCGCGCCGAGCTGAGCAAGCAGGAGCGCCGTTTGGAACAGAAGGAAGCCACCCTGGACAAGAAGACCGAAGCCTTCGAAAAGAAGGAAGAGGAGCTTGCCCGCCGTACGACCGAGGTCGCCGATGCCAAGACCGAGGTGGAAGAGCTGAAAAAGGCACAGATGGCCGTTCTGGAGCGCCTGTCCGGTCTGACCCAGGAGCAGGCCAAGCAGCATCTGCTGAAAACCGTGGAAGAGGACATGCGCCATGACACGGCTATGAAGATCAAGGAGATCGAGCAGCAGCTGAAGGACGAGGCCGACGAAAAGGCCCGGGAGATCCTCTCCATCGCCATCCAGCGCTGCGCCGCGGATCACGCCGCGGAAACCACCGTTTCCGTTGTGGCTCTGCCCAACGACGAAATGAAGGGCCGCATCATCGGCCGTGAGGGCCGGAACATCCGGACTCTGGAAACCATCACCGGCGTCGACCTCATTATCGACGACACCCCCGAAGCCATCACCGTGTCCTCTTTCGACCCCGTTCGCCGGGAGATCGCAAGACTGGCACTGGAAAAGCTCATCGCCGATGGCCGCATCCACCCCACCCGCATCGAGGACATGGTGGAAAAGGCACGGCGGGAGATCGACCGCACCATCCGCGAGGAAGGCGAGCGCGCCTGCTACGAGACCGGCGTTCACAACCTGAACCCCGAGCTTGTAAAGATCCTGGGCCGCCAGAAGTACCGCACTTCCTACGGTCAGAATGTTCTGAACCACTCCATCGAAGTCTCCCACATCGCAGGTCTGATGGCCTCCGAGCTGGGTGTGGATCCCGCTCTTGCCAAGCGCGCGGGTCTGCTGCATGACCTTGGCAAATCCATCGACCATGAGGTCGAGGGCAGCCACGTGCAGCTGGGTGCCGACCTTGCCCGAAAGTACAAGGAAAACCCCGCAGTGGTCAACGCCATCGAGGCACACCACGGCGATGTGGAGCCCAAGACCATCATCGCGGTGCTGGTGCAGGCTGCCGACGCCGTCAGCGCTGCCCGTCCCGGCGCACGCCGTGAGAATGTGGAGAACTATATCCGCCGGCTGCAGAAGCTGGAGGAGCTGACCGGCTCCTTCCCCGGTGTGGAGAAGGCATTTGCCATTCAGGCAGGCCGGGAAGTCCGCATCATGGTCAAGCCCGAGGTGGTCAGCGAGGACAATATGGTGCTTCTGGCACGGGATGTGGCCAAGCAGATCGAAGCCGAGCTGGAATATCCCGGCCAGATCAAGGTCAATGTCATCCGCGAGACCAAGGCTGTGGAATACGCAAAGTAAAAACCAACAGGGACAGCGCGACTGTCCCTGTTTCCATTTGGAGGTAGACATTATGAAAAAAGTCATCGCGCTGATTTTGGTTTTTTCTCTGGCTCTGAGTCTCAGCGGCTGCGATTTGATCAGCACGCTTCTCAAAGGCGCCGTTTCCGGCATCGGCAGCGGTCAGGCCACCGAGCCCCCTACCCTGCCCACCATGGATCAGGTCATTGACCTAAGCGGTGCGGAGCTTGTGAAGACCCTTTACTATGATTACTATGTTCTGAAGAATGTCACAGAGGATACTGCCCGGACCTATGAGCAGTCCCTTCTGAATGCCGGGTACACTGCCCACGGCACCGGCTGGGTAAACGGTTCGGAAGAGCCCCACTTCATGTCCTACCTGCTGAACAGCATGGCATATAACACTGTGATCCTTTGCTTTTACAAGGATACCCTTGTCGTAACAAGCTGCGCCTACAATCCGCCTTCCGGCGATGTATGGCTGCTGGCCGGCGCGCCGGCGGAGCTGATTCCCGAATCCGAACTTTCCAATCCCGAGGATGAGATCCTGCTGGATCTTTCCGGCGCTACCGAGCAGCAGATCGGCGAATATACGGCAAAGGTGGTCACCGATGTTTCCTGGGACGCTGTAAACAACTACGGCCGGTGGCTGCTCTGCCGGCAGGGCTATGAGCCCAGCGGCTACTTTGAAAACGGCACCGTGGAGGATTACCGCTACGCCGACGGCTTTTACCGTGCAGAGGGGGATCAGCACCTGATGACCATCCTCATGTGGGAGGACGGAACCGCTCTTCTCTTCGAGATGAGCGCCAATGACATGTTTGATGAGTATGTGGTTTGGAACTGGCTGGGTGCAGCGGTCAGCCCGGGCATGAGCTACCTGGAAAACCTGCTGATCCACATCAAGAGCAACTATGTGGGCAGCGGCAACGGCTTTGAGACCTCCGGCTATTACTACAGCTACTACAGCAAGGCTACTGCAGAGGATTTCCAGAGCTGCCTGAGCACCATTATCTCCATGGGCTTTACCGAAGAGGCCACCACCGTGGACAACGGCAGCTACAAGGAGTATACCGCCGCCCGCTACGACGATTTCGGCGGAAGGAAGTATGCCATCTGGTATCAGCTGATCCTGGACGGTGAATATCTGGAAGCCGAGGTAGGCTACAGCGTACAGGAAGGCACCCACAAGGATGATTAAACAAAAAGGAAGGACACAAAATGTCCTTCCTTTTTTATAACGCGGTTCAACGCTTTTTCCGGTATTTGAGGGTCACCATCATAAGACATGCCCACAAAAACAGGCTCACGATCCACGCCTGCATAGATACCATAGGCACAGAAACCAGGATCAGCACTGCGTACAGCACCAATCCTACCGTATCCGAAAACCCCACGGACACAAAATTCAAGATCAGCATCACAAATGTGGCGGCAAGGGAGACGATGCTCAAATTCCGGATCAGCCTCACGGTGCCCCACTGCTCTCTGGGGATCGCCCAATATAAAAGCATTGCCGGCGGCAGGAAAAACAGCAGCGCCATCGTTACCGCCAGACCCGCTGTCACGCCTTCCGGCTCCGATATGCAGGAAAGTCCCGCGCAGATGCCGTACAGCACTGCCCAGACGATATACCATTTTTTCTTGTTCATAGCTCGCTCCTTGGAGAATGTGAATATTTCCCTTATTGTACTCCATTCCTTTCCATCTGACAAGGAAAAAATACTGGACAGGGGGACATAATTCTGGTATAATTGTAAAATCATATAAGGAAAGGGAGTTGGATCCCCATGAAATGTCCTTTTTGCGGCGATCAGGAAAGCAAGGTCGTAGATTCCCGCCACAATGAAGACGGCAATTCCATCCGCCGCCGCCGGGAATGCATCGCCTGCCAGCGCCGCTTTACCACCTATGAATATGTAGAAAGCCTGCCCATCATCGTGGTCAAGCGGGACGGCACCCGCCAGAGCTTTGACCGGAACAAGATCCTCAACGCCATGGTTCGCGCCTTCGATAAGCGGAAGGTGGAGATGGCGGATCTGGACCGGATCACCACAGAGATCGAGCAGACCATCCAGAACACCCTGGAGCGGGAGGTCAGCACCGACAAGATCGGTGAAATGGTCATGGAGCGGATCAAGAACATCGACGAGGTCGCCTATATCCGCTTTGCCTCCGTTTACCGCCGTTTCCAGGATGTGAGCAGCTTTATGCACGAGATCAACCAGTTTCTGGAGAAAAAATAAGGAGGACCCATGGATCTTGAAGCGCTGAAAGGCTTATTTGAAGAATTCGATCTGGCTGCCTTTCTGCCCGATCTGACGGATGTGCTGGGCTGGGTAGAGATGCTGCTGCGGATCGCCGTTATGGCCGGTCCCCTGCTGCTGCTTCTGTTCGGCCTGATCTATTTGCTGGTCCCCCCAAAGGAAGCCAACCACGGTCTTGGTTACCGGTTCTGGTGGGGTATGGCCAGTCTGGATGCCTGGCAGTTTACCCAGCATCTGGCAGGGCTCGTCTGGTCCGGTCTCGGCGTGATCCTTACCATCGTCATGGCGCTGATCTGCAACGGCTTCCGCCGGATGGAGGATATGGACATGGTTTGGGCAGCCGTCAAATGCCTCGGCTGGGAAGCAGCTTTGACGATCCTTGCCTGCCTCGCCATCAACATTACTGTAATTTGTGTATTTGACCGCAGCGGCTACCGCCGGGGAAAAGAATAAACCATCTGCAGCAGCGGCAAAGGCCGCTGCTGTTTTTTCTGTCCCCCGTGTCAAATTTCAGTTTGGCGGCGAGTCGCCGCTGACAATTCGCACGGGCTGCATCTGGTGTCGTTACTTCCCAGACCCGCCCGGTAACGATACTGCGTCTTTCAAATTTCAGTTTGGCGGGCAGTTTGTTGTGCACCAAGCCTCCCTCTGACGAGGGAGGTGGCACGGCGTAAGCCGTGACGGAGGGAGAGAAAATGTTAGTTTTATTACTTTATAGGTACAAATCGGTAACTTTTAGGTTTTCTCTCCCTCAGTCAGCTTCGCTGACAGCTCCCTCGTCAGAGGGAGCCTTGAGAACGATAAATCCCAATTTATATGTCTCTCATATTTCTCTCCTGCCGCGCATAGTCTGTACCAAAACCATTACAGGAGGCGTTGGTATGGGCATCCGAATCACAGACCTGAACTGCAAGGAGGTCATCTGCGTATCCGACGGCAGGCGGCTGGGCTTTGTTTCCGATGTGGAGATCGAGATCCCCACGGGAAATGTGCTGGCCATCATTGTGCCAGGCCCATGCCGGATCCTGGGCGTGATCGGCAGGAAGGATGACTTCGTGATCCCCTGGAATTGCATCAAGCGCATCGGTCCCGACATTATTCTGGTGGACGCGCGGCCCGACGACTGCTGCCGTCCCCGGCCAAAGCTGTTTTCCGGGGCCTGATCTTCAATTTTTCCGGAATAAAACAGAAAAAATTTGGAAAAACTACTTGCAAAATGTGCAGCCCTACGCTATAATGTATCGGCATGGGTCTGCCCATGACAATATTTTAACGCCACACACCCGGTGATCGGACGCCCCAGTGCCTGAAATGGCGGGCCCGCCGAGATGATCGGGGTGGAGGAAAAACAAAAGGAGAAATTTAAAATGGCTGTCGTATCTATGAAGCAACTGCTGGAGGCCGGCGTACACTTCGGTCACCAGACCCGCCGCTGGAACCCCAAAATGGCTCCCTACATCTACACCGAGCGTAACGGTATCTACATCATCGACCTGCAGAAGACCGTTAAGAAGCTGGAGGAGGCTTACAACTTCGTGCGTGACACCTCCGCCAACGGTGGCAGCATCCTGTTCGTGGGCACCAAGAAGCAGGCCCAGGATGCTATTAAGGAAGAGGCTGCCCGTTGCGGCGGTTACTATGTGAACGCCCGTTGGCTGGGCGGCATGCTGACCAACTTCCGCACCATGCGTACCCGTATCGACCGTCTGGCTCAGCTGCGCAAGATGGAAGAGGACGGCAC
>JAZNGJ010000117.1:0-11379 GCA_045576415.1 Faecousia sp.
AGGCATAAATAAAGCCCCTTAAGGGGCAGCCCGAAAAGCCAATGCGGTCGGCAAACTTTCGGGGCCCCTTTAGGGGTGAGGCCAGTATAATGCCCTTCTAGGGCTTACTCAAGCCACCGGCTTAGCCGGTGGTTTTGACTATTTATTGCCAACCGGGGTTCTCGGCCAGCCATGCGTCCAATTGCCGCTGAAGCTCGGCTCGAATTCTCTCTCCGCCGGCAGCCTCGATATCCAGCAGAAGTTGATAAAATACTTCGTCGTTGACGGAAGAAGCATCCATCAAATCATACCAATAGGGCCCCAACAGCTGACCGATCTGCTCAAGCTCGTCCTCAAAGCCGGTGAAGTCAAACTGGATAGGGTAATGGATATATGCGATCCGTTCCATGGTTTCCAAATAGGTTTGATGCTTTGTTTTGCCCGCAACGGTGGGATAGCCGTATTGCATTTCGTTGGTCAAAGTGCCGTATTCAGACAGACCGGAGAGGAAGGACAGATCGTATCGGGTATACAGATCGTACCAATACTTTGTTGTAGATGTGGTACCGTCGGGACGGGTTTCGACCGTTACTTCTTCTACGGACTCTATCTCTTGAATGCGGGACAGTTCACCGTCAATGATCTCATAATCCCGGCCCTCCTTGCCGAATAGAAGCAGATTGCGGAAGGTTTCTTCCTCTGCAATGAGATTCAGCAGGGAGAGAGCTTCCTCTTTATGGCCGGTGGAGGATGCAATGCCGGTCATTATTTTCTTTCCTGCGTAGCCGGTGTAGTATGTGGAAGCACTTGTGGGGATGCGAAGCATTGTGTCGATGGCGATAGGAACATCACAGCTGACACTGCCATGATAAACCTTGACAGCAGAATAATCATAATCATTGTGCTGCGTAAGCGTGTAACTGGCAGCCTGGTAACGGGCCACGGCAGCGCGAATATTCCGGACGGTATCCAGTCCCAAGAGATTCACGACGGTAGGTTTGTTGGCAGTGTGGTCAATGGCGAAGAGCGCACCGATACCCTGATAACTGGTGGGGAGGGAGTCGGAGACACCCCCGGTATACTGCAGATCTGTAGGGGTGAAGGAAGCGCTGGTATGCAGCTCCAGAAAAGCTTTTTTGCCGTTGGCTTCATAGATCTTCGCCAGTAAATCATCCATTTCCCAGAATTCGCGGTTAAAGTCATCGACAGTCAAGTTCAGCTTTTCCATAATACCGGTCTCGACCACCCAACCGGTAGTTAGGGAATTAGAGAAGTTTGAGGGTATGCCGTAGATCTCACCGTCGCAGGAGGCGCTGAGCCAGTTCAACTCATGCAGTACAGAATTTTTAAGACTGGGCTGGGCATCGCCGGTGGCATATTCGGTGATGGGCAGCAAATGCGCTTTGCGTTCTTCCGGATCCATAGGCGCATAGATAAGATCGGCATCCTTCAGGATATCCTGTATCTCCGGGGAAGAAAACCAATCCAGCTCTGAATACAGGCTCCTCTGTCCGGGATCTGCTTCATAAGTAACGAACACGATCTGGAGCCGGAAGGGCATGTTTTTCGTTTCCAGCATCCGGTTCAAGTCTATAACGGCATCCTCGGTAAAAGTAACAACGGAATAGTTATCCTTCAGACAGACCCATTTGAGGACTGGCAGGTTTTTAGGATTGTCCACAACTTTCGGCAGATACTGAATGATCTTGGTGGTTTCTTCATCGGGGATAGGGGGTTCTGTGAAAAATTCCACCGGCTTCTTTGTGGAATCTGCCGGGCGGTTAGGGGTGGAGGGGGTAGCGGGTGTGGTTTCCGTAGGGGTGGTGGTATCAGGCGCTTCAACGCTGCTGGACAGAATCTCATCAGCCAATATGGGGATCAGATCCTCCTTCTGCAGACCGTCGGCAAGGGACACGTAGGTTATGTAATCGTGATGCTGGTCCCGGTAGCCGTACTCATCGCCTTCATTTTCCTTCCGTAACTCTTCCCCGTACCACTGAATGATGAGCCCCTTATCAGATGCGCATCGAATGTATCCCACACCGCCGTTGGAAATTTCGTTCAGGGTATTGGGCAGGGTTTTTTTGGTCAGCAGGTTAATAAGGTCATAGCCTTCTCCATCCTCCTGCTGCCGCAGTGAATAGCCGCCGCCCAAATGCCACATTCTGCCGCTGATCCAATGCTCGTCCTTGCCGGTGGCAAGATCGTAGGCATATAGATCAGCGGAGTCTGGCGTTGTAAGGGTGGAATAAAAGACCTTGCCGCCGGATACGCCACGGACCTGAGAGAATTTTTCGATTGTTTTTTCCAGCAATACGGTAGTTTCACCGGTATTCGCACTCCACATATACAGCGTGTTCGGTGCTTGCTTGACCGCATCCAAATAGCTCGGATCATCCCGGTCAATTTTTGGCGTGATATTTCGGGAGTAGATCACACCGCTCCCCCGCACCGCGCACAGACGCAGGTGATCGCCGGGACTTTCCATCTGTACTTCCACAAGGATCTCTTCCTTACCGGTAGCAAGGTTCATTCTGGCGATGAATTCTATGTCCAGAGTAACCGTTGTTCCGGTATCGGTACCTACCCTTCCCCGATAGAAAAGATAGCCGTCAGCCAAGGTGAGATGGTCAATGTCGACAGATTTTTGCTGCTTGATGTAATGCTGGCCCGGAGTGCCGATGGAGACCATCGCCGCGCCGGTGGCATCCCGGCGGTACAGGTGCTGGCCGTCATAACTGTGCTGCAGGTAATATAGATAGCCGTCTCCAAAGAACATATTTGTGCCGAATGCAGAGCCTGTATAGGCATCACATTCTTCGCCTTCGTGCTTACAGCCGGCTTTGCCGCACAGAACAGCGTGCTGCTCGGTGGCAAAGTCGCAGTAGGACAAAATCTGAGAGCCGTAATAGTATCCTTGCTCACTGAGAGCGCCTTTCCAACTGGTTTCCGAGACCCATACCCAGTCCAGATGATCGCTATCCGGCGGGGCGGGGGATTTACGGTCACTCCCAATAAACCAGCCGGCGACTACGCCGATAATGACAGCGAGAGATACAACCGCGGTAATAATGATTTTTCTGATTTTCATTTTCGATCTCCTTTCCGAGCGTTGGTTTAGGTCATTGCCAGTCCGGATTCTCGGCAAGCCATGCGTCCAGCTGTTGCTGCAATTCGGTGATTATTTTGTTGCTGCCGGCATCTTCCATTTTTTGCAGCATACGGTCGTAGTCATCCTTTTTCATATTAGGCAATGTGAAGGAATAGTAATAGGTGCCCATGACCCCGGCAATGGCATTGAGCTCCTCCTCAAAGCCGGAATAGTCAAATACCACAGGATAATGGCGGTAGCTGACGGCATCCATGTTATCCTGATAGCTTTCCAATATGGTTTTTCCCTCGTGGGCAAAATACAGGGGTCTGGTGGATGGACTGTGGAAAAGTGTTGTATCATCTCCCACAAAACCGCTGAAATAGGCCAATGGCGAAACCATATCCAAGCTGTAAACAGAGCCGATGGTATTGGGAATAAGGGTATATACGCCATTCTCCAATTTATAGTCCCGGCCTTCCTTACCATAGAACAATTGCATCCGGAATTCTTCATCCTCCGCGATCAGCTCCAACAGAGAAACTGCCTCCTGCTGATGCTGCGAGCCTTTTGCAATTCCGGTCACATGATTCGATGTTTCCCCGTGGATCATGGTCTCAGAAACCGGAATAACAGTCATACCGTCCATACGATAGGGTTCGGAGCCATAGGTAAGATCGTAGCGAAGCTTCTCCGCTCCATAATTACTTGTCACATATCCGGCGGCCCGGTAGCGAAGATATGCTTCCCGGATATTGCGTACCGTGTCCGTGGCCAAAATGTCGACTACCATTGGCGTTTCACCAGTCAGATCAATGCCGAAAGATCCTCCAATGGGCTGATAATTCGTGTTATCTATAGCATCGCAGATGCCCCCAAGGGGAAGCGCTTGCAAAATCCCGTGCTTCGTTGTCTGAGTCTGATAACCGTCACCATCATAATACAGGAAGGGCTTATTAGCATTCTGTTTGTAAATTTTTTCAAAGATATCATCCATTTCCCAAAAATTCCGAGAAAGATCTTCTGCTTTCAAGCCGCAGGCATTCAAAAATTCCGTGTCGATCCACCAGCCGTTTCCCAAAACCAACTCCGGCTTGGTGGGAATGCCGTAAATCTCTTTGCCAATTTTTGTACTGATCCAGTTGTTTTCATGAGGCACGGCATTAGCCAGGCTGTGTTGAGCGTCGCCTATGATATATTGGGTAATGGGTGCAAAATAAGTTTGCAAGCTCTGTTGATCGGCGAACCCATAGATTAGATCCGCATCCTCTATCAGACGACCTATATTTTCTTGCGAAAACCAATTATATATAGACCGATCAGCTGTTACCATCTTAAACTGAACCCGGAAGGGCATATTCCTGTCCGCCAGCATTTGATTCAGTTCCTCTACTGCGGTGCTGGACCATTTACGGCCTTTATAGGCACCATAATCCCCATCCACCAAACAGACCCACTTCAAAACGGGCGAGTTGTCTGGATTATCCACTGTCAATGGAATATGTTGAACAGAAATCTCAGCAGAAGTAGAGGATCCGTTTCCGTTGCTGTTTTCTGGGAACAAAGAAAAGCTCTGAGATACTCCGGAAAATGTATCGTTATTTTTCGGCGTGCTGGTTTGAGTGGGTGCCGTTGTCGAAGAAGGTGTGTTTTGCCCTGTGGTTATGGGGTCAGCCGGTTCGGCATCACATCCAAATAGGGATAATGTCAGAGTCACTAACAGTAAGTAAACAAGCAATCTTTTCATAATATTTCTCCTTTTCTGCTCTGCGATATACTTTGCGTGATGAGGTACTGGCTTGTAATATTTGCGGCTCGGGAAATGACGAGCCGCAAATCGAATGATTACCAGCCGGAAGAATAATTGTTCTTTTTCAGGGTATCAGCGTCCTTTTTGAATGAGGATCATGCCGGAGACACCGCTGAAGTTGATATTGCAGTTATCGTCTCCGGAATGCTGATAAACACCGTTATTGTAAGTAGTGTCAAATTCGGATATCACCTTTGTGCTGATGCCGTTTGTCGTGACCCGGAAACCGCTGTCACTGGGTAAGGTTATATCCAGATCGCCGGATACGCTATCCATTCGGATCCAGTCGGGGGTTTCGCTAAAGATCCCCACAAAATCGGCAGAGACCGCATTGCAGTCCAATGAATCCAGTTGACCTTCGTAGAGAATGGAGCCGGAAGCTGAGTTGATCCTCATGTTTTCGATATAGCAGCCGTCAAATTTGCATTCTCCGGAGGCACATTCCAGATCGAAGCTATATGCCCTCAGATCATATGCATAAAGGGTGGCAGAGGCACTCTCCACGGAATAGCTGCAAGTCCAGAATTTCGGTACCGTTATGGTAAGGTCTTTCTTTGGCTCGTCCACGAAGATGGATGGAAATTTCGGTTCCCGGTAACGGATGGTCAAGGTTCCCTCTTCCACGGCATAGGCCAGAGGTGCGATTCCACCGCCGGACTCTGTAAAGGTAATGGATTCCGTGTTTCCTGCGATGATCTGGATACTGCCTGCGGCCCACTGGATATCCAGATTGCTGATAAGGGATGCGTCAACGGAGGACGGTCCGGAAAGGTAGTTCTTGTTATCCAGAGCTGCATTATATTTCAAAGCGTGAAAAGCTAAGCCGGCAAGCAGAATGCCCACAAGCAGGACGATTGCGGCAATCATGATGACGGCAGTTACCTTGCGATGCCGGCTGTGGGGCTTGGGATCGGCAGCCTTGCAATTGTCGGATGGAGTCTCAGAAGGACCGAGGATCTCGCTGAGGTCGCCAATACCGGAAACAGACAGGTTGTATGCTGCGTCAGGGCTCTTTCCCTGTGCGATGAGATCGTCATAACGGTCCAGTGTGTTTTGCAGGATCTCCTGCTTGATGTCCTCTGCATTTGCGGCACCGTCAAACAGAAGCTCCACATGATGAATCAGCTGCTCTCTCATAGTTCACCCTCCGTTTTCAAGATTTTATCCATGATCTCTTTGGTTTCCCGCCATTCCAGCAGCAGCCGGTGGCAGGCTTCCCGACCGGAGGGGGTAATGGTATAGTAACGCCGCCGGGCACCGGTATCGGAGTCGCCCCAGTAGGAGGTCACATAGCCTGATTCTTCCAAGCGTTTGAACGCGGTGTAGAGAGTGGCTTCCTTCAATTCAAACCGGCCGGAAGAAAGGGTATAAATTACTTTGTTGATCTCGTATCCATAGCTGTCCGATTGCAAAAGCCGTGCCAGAATGATGGCATCAGTGTGGCCCCGGATCAGATCGCCGGCAATAGACATGGCGTCACTTCCTTTCATATTTATGTTATCACAGGAATACCTCGCCTGTCAAGGTACATCATAAAATAAAGACGAGCTTCCGCTCGTCTTTACTTATGGTATTTGCTGCCGGCCTGAATGGCTTCGGCTCGGTAAAGCTGCTCCAGGACCATGATCCGCGCCAGATGGTGGGGAAAGGTCATGGGACCCATGGAAAGCTTGAAGTCTGCTTTTTCCTTGATTTTTTGGGAAATGCCAAAGGAGGAACCGATCAGAAAACAGGCACTGGATTTGCCGGAAAGCTTTACATCCTTCAGCTTTTCGGCAAAGGCTTCGCTGGAAAGGATCTTTCCTTCCGGTGTAAAAATGCACAGCCACGCACCCTTGGGGATCTTGGCGAGGATCTGTTCTGCTTCTTTGTCAAGCCCCGCCGCGATCTCGGCAGGGGAGGGATCCTCGGGCAGGCGGTATTCGGGCAGTTCCAGAAGCTGAAAGCTGCAATAGCCCTTCAGCCGCTTGGCATATTCTTCCGCGGCAGACAGGTAGAATTTCTCCTTCAGCTTTCCCATTGCGATCAGCGTGATGTCAAACATAAAATCCCTCCTTTCCGGTTACTATACCATAAACGGCCTGAAAAGGCAAGAAAGGAGCTTTTGGAATGAAAAAGGAAAAACAGTTTGGCCGGCGAACGGACCAACTGCCGCTTCCGGAGCCGGCGAACATGCTGAATTTGTTTGCGGTAGATCCTTTGGGAAGCTATACCGGCGTACCGGATGATCCAAAGGAGATCCCCGTGCAGGACGCGGATGATCTGTAAAGAAAGGGCGCACATGCGCCCTTTTTTATTCGCCTTTGTACTTTTTTCGGGTGGCCATGCCGCCCCGAATATGCCGCTGTTGTTTGTTCTCGTCCAGAACCATTCGGACTTTTTCATAAAGGATCCGGTTATACTGTGGCAGCCGCTGCTGAAGATCCTTATGTACCGTGGATTTTGAGATGCCAAAGTGCCGGGCAGCAGCCCGAACCGTGGCGCCGGTTTCGATCATGTACACAGCCAGTTCGCAGGCGCGTTCTTCGATGGTGTTTGACATATTTCTCCCCTCCGATGCTGTGTGCTGCTAGGAAAAACCTATGCGTCATGGTTGGGAAATATGTATCCTTGACAGTGCAGTGCAAACAGGATAGAATTATGTTAGTGTTAATACATTTTGGAGGTCTTTATGATCCTGTTCCATAACGATTATTGCGAAGGCTGCCACGAGAGTATTCTGCAGCGGCTGATCGAGACCAATCTGCAGCAGACGCCGGGCTACGGTGAGGACGGTTATTGCCGTATGGCGGCTGACAAGATCCGTGCTTTGTGCAAAAATGAATCCTTGGCGGTCCATTTTCTGGTGGGTGGAACCCAAGCAAATTTAACGGTGATAGACGCGGCGCTGCGGCCCCATCAGGGCGTGATCGGTGCGTCTACCGCTCATATCCATGTTCATGAGACCGGTGCTGTGGAGGCAACGGGACATAAGGTGCTGGCAGTGCCTTCTGCCGACGGCAAGCTGACGGCGCTGCAGGTGGAGCAGGTGGTAGCAGAGCAGCGCGATTCCGGCGCTGCGGAGCACATGGTCCAGCCGAAAATGGTGTATATTTCCAGCCCTACGGAGCTGGGAACACTGTATACTCTGGCAGAGCTGGAACAGCTGTCGGCTGCTTGCCGCAAAAACGGGCTTTATCTGTTTCTGGACGGCGCCCGGCTGGGCTATGGGCTGGAAGCGAAGGATAATGATGTCACTTTGGCGGATCTGGCCCGGCTTTGTGATGCGTTCTATATCGGCGGCACCAAGGTTGGTGCACTGTTCGGAGAGGCTGTGGTGATCGGAAACCCTGCCATCAATGAGGATTTCCGGTATCTCATTAAGCAGCATGGCGGTATGCTGGCGAAGGGCAGATTGCTGGGACTGCAGTTCGATACGCTGTTTACAGATGGCCTTTACTTTAAACTGGCAGCGCGAGCAGACCGCATGGCGGATCAGATCCGCGGCGTGCTGGAGGAATTGGGCTGCCCGATGCTGGTGCATAGTCACACCAATCAGATCTTCCCGATCCTTTCCGACTCCGCCTTGGATGTGTTGGGCAGAGAATTCACCTTTTCCGAGGAAAAGCGGATCGACGAAACCCACCGGGCAGTTCGTTTCTGTACCAGCTGGGCAACCAAGCAGGAAAATGTGGATGCCCTTTGCGCCGCGCTTCGGAAGACCGTGCCGGAATGTTTATAAATTCTTAACTGGAAAAATCGTTTACATTGGCGTATAATATAGGAAAAAAGGAGGAATGGCGTTTGGAACTGAATAAAAAAACGTGGAGAAATGTGTTCCTTGTGGCGGCGGGCTGTATCGTTCTGTACTGGCTGCTCCATGAAACGGACAGGGTCAGCTCCGTATGGCGAACGGTTACGGGAGTGTTTGCTCCGTTTGCTACCGGTGCGGCCATCGCTTTCATTTTAAATGTACCTATGCGCGCCATTGAAAGGCTTCTGAAAAAAGTCGAGAAGGCCGGTCTCCGGCGGGGAATTGCAATCCTGCTGACACTGCTGGCGGTGCTGCTTGTCCTGACCGGGGTTGTGTATCTGGTCATTCCGCAGGTGGTCGCGACTGTGGAAACTCTGATTTCGGAAATACCCGGATTTATTAACCGTGTGGCAGTGTGGGGCAGAGATTGGCTGGAGAATAATCCCGAGCTGCTGGCATGGCTGGTAGAAAATACGGATTTTGACACTGTCAATTGGACATCGCTGCTGCAGCAGGCGTTTGCGGAGATCGGGAACCGGCTGTCCTCCATTATGGATCAGTTATCCTCTGTGGTGGATCAGGCGTTCAGCGCTGTGGTTGCATTTGGTAACGGCGTGTTCAATGCTGTCATGAGCCTTGTGTTCGCGCTGTACTGTTTGAGCCGCAAGGAGATCCTGGCACGGCAGGGAAGAAGGATCCTCTACGCCGTCTTTCCGGAGAAATTCTGTGACGAAGCGGTTCGCATTCTGCGGATGACCAATTCAACCTTCTCTAATTTTATTTCCGGACAGTGCCTGGAAGCGGTGATTCTGGGCGTGATGTTTGTGATCGCCATGTCCATTTTCGGTATGCCCTATATGCCTCTGGTCAGCGTGATCATTATGATCACAGCGCTGGTGCCCATTGTGGGTGCGTTTGTCGGCTGCGCGCTGGGTGCGTTCTTCATTTTGGTGGATGACCCCATCATGGCGTTCTGGTTTGTCATCATGTTCCTTGTGCTGCAGCAGATCGAGGGCAACCTGATTTACCCCAGAGTGGTAGGCACCTCCGTTGGCCTGCCCGGTATGTGGGTGCTGGTGGCTGTGGCTGTTGGCGGTGACATGATGGGTGTCGGCGGTATGCTGCTGATGATCCCTCTGGCCTCTGTTCTGTATGCGCTGGCGAGAGAGTATACGGCCAAACAGCTGGAAGCGAAGGGCATTGCCTCGGAGAAGCTGCAGGATCACCCGCCGGAGCTGAAATCGGGCTTTAAGGCAAAACGGGAAAAGAAGAAAGATAATTCGTGGATCAAAAAGGTCAAGGCAAAGCGGAAGAAAGGATGACTTTTATGGAGAAACGCATCCGGATCGCTGTGGCAGCGGCTGGCGTATTCATAATATTATTGTCTTTGATTTTGGCAGTGGTGCGAACTGCGAATACTGAGATCATCGGGGGCGCCGATCTGCCTACCTTTTTGTTCTACTTTAGAACGAAGTATATGTGGCTGACAGAACTCGGAGTTGTGATAATCATTGTATCTGTGGTTGGTTCTTTAATGAGGAAAAAATAAAGGAAGTGCAGATGCGGTTTGCATCAGCGCTTTTCTCATATCTGGGTAAATTCGTAGTCTTCAAACTTCAGCCGGTCGCCCACATCAATACCGAAGGGCAGCAGGGCAATGGCAACTTCGGAGACAACGCCGGTATCGTCATACTTGACATAGGCGTAGTCCCCACGGATATCAACAACAGTGCAAAGCATGGTGTTCTCCTTTAGAAAACCGCCCCGGGGATCCGGGGCGGTCAATATTAGGGATAGAGCTTAAGCTTAGTCCTTGTACATCTCGACCAGCTTCTTCAGATGCTCCCAACGCTCCTTGGCAGCGGCCTCGTTCTTGGCGAACAGGTCGGTTGCGCGGTCGGGGAACTCGCGGGTCAGACGGGAGTAACGGGCTTCGTTCATCAGGAAGTCCTGATAGCCATCCTTGGGACCCTTGCTGTCCAGCTGGAACTTGCCGGTCTCCTTGGAAGGATCGAAGCGGAACAGGTTCCAGTAACCGCACTCGACAGCCTTCTTCATCTCAGCCTGGCAGTTCATCATGCCGCCCTTGATGGAGTGCATCTCACAGGGAGCGTAGCCAATGATCAGGGAAGGACCGTTGTAAGCCTCTGCCTCGCAGATAGCCTTGATAGTCTGAGCCTGGTTGGCACCCATGGCGATCTGAGCGACGTAAACATAGCCGTAGCTCATTGCGATCTCAGCAAGGCTCTTCTTCTTGGTTTCCTTACCGGAAGCTGCGAACTGAGCGACCTGGCCGATGTTGGAGGCCTTGGAGGCCTGTCCGCCGGTGTTGGAGTAAACTTCGGTATCGAAGACGAAGATGTTGACGTCCTTATTGGAAGCCAGAACATGGTCAACGCCGCCGAAGCCGATATCGTATGCCCAGCCGTCGCCGCCGAAGATCCAGATGGACTTCTTGGACAGGTATTCCTTCTTGGACAGAATGTCAGCAACGGTGTCACAGCAGACCTTAGCTTCCAGGTTAGCGATCAGAGCCTTGGTAGCAGCCTTGTTGGCTTCGCCATCGTTGTAGGTGTCCAGCCAAGCCTGGCAAGCAGCCTTGCGCTCTTCAGAAACGGTGGTCTCCATCACGGTCTTGACCTTGTTGGCAAGAGACTCACGAATAACAGCCTGAGCGGTGTACATACCCAGACCGTGCTCAGCGTTGTCCTCAAACAGGGAGTTGGACCATGCAGGACCATGACCCTCAGCGTTTGCACAGTAGGG
>JAZNGJ010000118.1:0-2858 GCA_045576415.1 Faecousia sp.
CCTGCACGGCAGAAGGCTACACGCAGCACAGCTGCCAATGCGGCCACCAGTATACCGACGAAAAGACCGCCATGCTGCCTCATTCCTGGGATCAATGGAAGGTGGTAAAAGAGGCGACTACCGAGGAAGAAGGCCTGCGCCAGCGTAAATGCCTGGGTTGCGGCGCTACCGAGAATGCTACCATCGAAAAGGTGGTGGAAAGCCATACCCATAGCTATGAAGCAGAAGTCATCAAACCTACCTGCACAATTGGCGGCTACACCCTTTATACCTGCGCCTGTGGCCATAGCTACACAGAGGATGCCACCTCTGCCACGGGCCACAAATACGCCTCCCGGGTGATTGCGCCTACCTGCGAGGCCCAGGGCTACACCATCCACAAGTGCGCTTGCGGCAATACCTACACCGAGGGCATTACTGCAGCCACCGGCCATCACTGGGGTGAGTGGGAAACCACAAAAAAACCCACAGACATGGAAGATGGCCTGCAGGAGCGCAAGTGCGGAAACTGCGGCGCGAAGGAGCAGAAAGCCCTGGCCGGTCGAGAGCCTGTCGGCTATGTGTATCTGGAAATTCGCTGCGATACCATTTGGGATAACATGGAAAATCTGACCCCCGGCAAGGAAGAATTTGTCCCGGCGGACGGCGTAATTCTGCCCATGGTGGAAGTCCCTTTCTACGAAGGCGAAACCGTGTTTGAAGTCTTAAATCGTGTCTGTCAGATGGCAAATATTCAGATCGAATACAGCTGGACACCTATGTATGACAGTTATTACATCGAGGGTATCAATCATTTGTATGAGTTTGACTGCGGAGAGCAATCTGGCTGGATGTATAAGGTCAATGAATGGTTCCCCAACTACGGCTGTTCCAGCTATTATGTGGAAGACGGTGATGTAATCGTTTGGTGCTATACCTGCAAAGGCTTGGGTGCGGATGTGGGTGACGATTGGATGGCACACCAATGAGAAGTGATGCCTTTTCCAAATGCCACCCGGCGGTGAACTTTCTCTTCTTTGTGGGAGCCATCGGTATGTCGGTGGTGATCCAGCACCCGGCATATCTGCTTGCCGGAATCGTAACAGGTGCAATCTATTATCTGCTCCTGAACGGCAAAAAAGGATGGAAGACCTTGCTGAATCTACTGCCTGTGTTTATGATTCTGACTGTCATCAATCCGCTGTTTAATACTTTGGGTGCAACACCGTTGTTTCACTTTGGAAGCAGACCCTATACCATGGAAGCGCTGTTTTACGGTGCTGCCCTTGCCAGTATGTTCGTCATTATGATGCTATGGTTTGGCTGCTACAACAAGGTGCTGACCAGTGACAAATTTACCTGCCTGTTTGGTAATCTGGTTCCGTCAATTTCGCTACTTCTTGTGATGGTATTCCGGATGGTGCCTAACTTTATTCGCAAGACGCAGCAGATTATCGGAGCAAGAAAGTCTATCGGCAAGGGCATCAG
The DNA here is from genome assembly GCA_045576415.1 of Faecousia sp. Classification (GTDB taxonomy): domain Bacteria; phylum Bacillota; class Clostridia; order Oscillospirales; family Oscillospiraceae; genus Faecousia. The sequence goes on from JAZNGJ010000118.1 coordinate 1,468, forward strand.
CGAAAACGCAACCACTAAGGAAAAGCTTCAGGATGGCGGCACCGTGTTGGGCGCTTTGACGAGCTGGGCGCTGGAAGGGAGCGTCGTCACCGGCGATTCTATGCGTGCCCGTGGCTACGGAACAGCAAAGCGGACAAGCTTTATGATCTACCGCATGACCGTAACAGACTGTATCTTGCTGGCTGTTATGCTGGTGTTGATTGGCGCTACCATTGTTGCAGCCTGTCTCGGTCAGTTTGTTGCTGAATTTGTTCCGGCAATTCAACTTGCACCTGTTTCTTTGGGACTTGCAGCATATACTTGCTATCTGCTGATTCCCTCTGCATTACATATAAAGGAGGCCATTCAATGGCACATTTCCAGATCAAAGATTTAAGTTTTTCCTATCCCACCACCAAGGGTAAAAAGTCGTTGGACGGTGTGAATCTTTCCATTGAGAAGGGAGAATATGTTGTCCTTTGTGGAAAGTCCGGCAGCGGTAAAACAACACTCCTGCGGCAGCTGAAATCTGTACTGGCACCCCACGGGAAGAAAACCGGTGAGATACTGTTCAATGGAATACCTATCGAGAAAGTCTGCCAGCGGGATCAGTCCGCCAAAATCGGCTATGTGATGCAAAATCCCGATGACCAAATTGTCACTGACAAGGTTTGGCACGAATTGGCCTTCGGCCTGGAATCCTTGGGTTGCGACCAGAAAACCATGCGTGCCCGTGTTGCGGAAATGGCTTGTTATTTTGGCATTCAAGACTGGTTCCATCGGGAGGTGGCCAATCTTTCCGGCGGTCAGAAGCAACTGCTGAATCTGGCTTCTATTATGGCTATGCAGCCGGAGGTCCTGATCCTGGACGAGCCTACCAGTCAGCTGGACCCCATTGCGGCATCGGACTTTTTGAACACTGTCCGGAAAATCAATATGGAACTGGGAACCACCGTCATCATCACGGAGCATCGCTTGGAAGACATTTTCCCCTATGCAAACCGGGCCATCGTGATGGATGGCGGTAAGGTCATTGCAAATGATACCCCCCGAAATATAGGTAAGCTTTTGTATGAGCAGAAGAATGATATGTTTGCGGCTATGCCTACCCCTGTCCGGGTGTTCTACGGCGCAGAAGGCAGCGGTGATTGCCCTCTGACTGTTCGCGAGGGCAGAACCTGGCTCAGTAAAACCTATGCTGAACCTACGATATCCACTCTGCCTGCGGAGGAACTGGATGATGAAATCGAGAAACCTGCCCTGTCTTTGAAAGAACTGTGGTTCCGGTACGAAAAGGACAGCCCGGATGTGCTCCGGGGTGTGTCCGCAGAGGTTCCCACAGGCACTCTGTACGCCATTGTGGGTGGAAACGGTGCAGGTAAGTCTACCACCTTAAAGGCAGTTTGCGGTAT
>JAZNGJ010000119.1:0-2180 GCA_045576415.1 Faecousia sp.
ATCCTCCAGATGGTGGATGACGGCAAGATAGCCCTGACACCTGCAGTAGAGCTATCCTATCTGACCAAACAGGAACAGCTCGACCTTCTGGAAACCATGGAGAGTGAGGACTGCACACCCTCGCTCTCTCAGGCAATCCAGATGAAGAAGCTGAGTCAAGTTGGGGAACTGGACATAGATAAAATCTTCGAGATTGTCCGGGAACCCAAAGCCAATCAGCAGGATAAAATCAGCTTCCGGGTGGACGATCTGCGGCAATTTTTCCCCAAAAGCTACACCGCTGCCCGGATTCAGGAAACCATTCTGAAACTGCTCACCGATTATTACCGGAAGCGCCAGCGCAGCAGAGAGGAGCGGTGATTATGGATACAAGCGTCAAAATTCACAATGATCACTGCAAGAACATGGAAAAAGATGATATTCAAGCAATATTGGATCAGGTAACTGCTTTGGTCACATCTGCAATTCTCAGGGCAACTACGCAATCCGAGAGTTCGGATATAGCAGCATAACTACTGAATATTTGGAGGTGCAGTCATTCTAGCCGCACCTTTGTCTTTACTGCAATTTCACCATAAAATGATCAAAAAAGTGTTTCCCGAAAGGAAGTGTAAGAAGTGGAACGATATTTGATGTATTTACGAAAATCAAGAATGGATACCGATTATGAGAATGTATCTGTTGCCGAAACATTGAGCAGACACCGGACAATACTGGAAGATTACTGCAAATCAAGAAAATTGCATGTTGTGGAGGTTCTGGAGGAAGTTGTTTCCGGTGAATCTCTTTATGCCCGTCCGCAAATGATGCGCTTACTGGAACTGATCAATACCGGTATGTATGCCGGTGTTGTTTGTATGGATATTGAAAGACTTTCCAGAGGCTCTTCCCTGGAGTCCGGCCACATCATGCAGGTTTTACAGGTGAATGGCTGTAAAATCATTACACCTGGAAAAACCTACGATTTACAGAATGATTCCGACGAACAGTTCACGGATATGAAATTCATGTTCAGCCGGTATGAGCTGAAGACCATTACCAAACGTTTGGTCCGTGGTCGCAACCAATCCGCCTCCGAGGGTAAATTCATGGGCTCCATGGCACCCTATGGGTACAGAGCCTTCAAGCTTCCCGGCGAGAAAGGTAACAGCCTGCGTGTCGAGCCGGAAGAGGCTAAAATTGTACAAATGATCTTCGATATGTATGGTCAGCAGGGTATCGGCTATAACACCATCGCCTATCAGCTAAATCTGATGCATATCCCCTCTCGTACCGGTGAATGGGGGCAGACTTCTGTTGCGAATATCATCAACAACGAAGTGTATCTGGGAAAAATCCGCTGGCGAAGAGAGCCTGTCAAGCGGGTTGTAAAGGACGGAATGTTAGCTAAAAAGCGGATTTTGAACGAGGAATATGAAGTATATGAGGGTCGGCACGAAGCAATTATTACCGAAGAACAGTGGAACCGTGCAAAGGCTGCACAGGTTAAGCGCTATCATCCGCCCACGCACAAGGAACGGCATTTGCAAAATCCCTTTGCCAGTATCCTCTTCTGCGAAAAATGCGGTGCCGTCATGAAGCGGAAAACTCCCAAAAAGTCAAGGACATGCATTCCCTGGTACCAATGTCCCACCCGAGGTTGCGACTGCAAAATGATCAAGTGCGAAACTGTGGAAAATTCTATCCGGGATGCCATGGAAGACTGGCTGGAGGAATATATTCTTCAGATTGATACCGAGCAGGAATCCGCAGTCGATCCCATCGCCTCTGCACTAGAGGCTGTCCGTGGGCAGCTCGCCGGACTGCAGCTTCAACAGGAGAGCATCTGTGAGTATCTCGAAAAAGGAATCTATACCATTGAGATGTTCACCAAGCGGAACGCTTCACTGGCAAAAGAGATCAAACAGCTCCAAATGTCTGAGGCAGATCTGCTGCGTCAGCAGAACGAAGGCGATGAAAAGAAAAAATCAACCTTGCAAATTATTCCGACCACACAGCATATTCTGGACAACTATCACCTGCTGTCCATAGAAGAAAAGAATCAGCTCTGGAAATTGGTTATGAAAAAGGCAACCGTCTATCGCACACAGGACGATAAACTGATGATCCATGTCTATCCGAATCTGCCTCAATAAAGCCTTTGCAATACGCAAGTAAGACTACGCAAGACCTACATTTTC
>JAZNGJ010000120.1:0-71730 GCA_045576415.1 Faecousia sp.
CCTTTCCACGCTTGATTAGGAGGATTACACAATGGCTAAAAAGTCTATGATCCTGAAGCAGCAGGCTGGCTCTAAGTTCTCCAGCCGCCGCTACAACCGCTGCAAGATCTGCGGCAGACCCCATGCTTACCTGCGCGATTACGGCGTGTGCCGTATCTGCTTCCGTGAGCTGGCCTACAAGGGCCAGATCCCCGGCGTTCGTAAGGCCAGCTGGTAAGGGTAGAAAGTATTAAAATGTAATAAGGGTTTGGTTCGTCCCGGGAAGATGGGGCAGGGTCACCCTGCTCGCATTCCCCGGATACCCCCAAACCTTAACGGGTAAAGCCCGTAACTTCTAAAAGGAGGATAATTATCATGCAAATCACCGATCCCGTAGCAGATATGCTGACCCGAATTCGGAACGCGAACTCTGCAAAGCACGAAACTGTGGATGTGCCCGCTTCTAACCTGAAGAAGGCGATTGCTCAGATCCTGCTGGATGAGGGCTACATCAAGTCCTTCACTCTTGTGGACAACGGCAACCAGGGCGTGATCCACATCACCCTGAAGTATCTGGCTAAGAAGCAGCCTGTCCTGAGCGGACTGCGCCGTGTTTCCAAGCCCGGCCTGCGTGTTTATGCCGGTGCCGAGGAGCTGCCCAAGGTTCTGAAGGGCCTGGGTATCGCCATCGTCTCCACTTCCAAGGGTGTTATGACCGACAAGAAGGCTCGCGAGCTGCACATCGGCGGCGAAGTTCTGGCCTTCGTTTGGTAAGGAGGAAACGGAATGTCTAGAATTGGTAAGAAGCCGGTTACAATTCCGGCAAATGTCACGGTGGACGTCGCTGCTGGCAATGTTGTTACCGTGAAGGGCCCCAAGGGCACCCTGACTTACGGTTTCCACCCCGACATGATCCTGAAGGTCGAGGGCAATGTTCTGACTGTTGAGCGCCCCGACGAGGAGCACCTGCACAAGAGCCTGCATGGCCTGACCCGTACTCTGATCAGCAACATGGTCGAGGGTGTTGAGAAGGGCTACAGCAAGGAACTGGAAGTCAACGGTGTTGGCTACCGTGCGGAAAAGAAGGGCAACCAGCTGGTTATGCGTCTGGGCTTCTCCCATGAAGTTATCATGGATGAGATCCCTGGCATCACTGTGGAAGTTCCTTCCCCCAACAAGATCATTATCCACGGTATCGACAAGCAGGTCGTTGGCCAGTTTGCCGCTGAAGTCCGTGGTAAGCGTCCCCCCGAGCCTTACAAGGGCAAGGGCATCAAGTACACCACTGAGGTCATCCGCCGCAAGGTTGGTAAGACCGGTGGCAAGAAGTAATGGAGGTGCTGTGAAATGGTTAGCAAGGTTAACAAGAATGCAATGCGCCTGAAGCGGCATGTCCGCGTCCGTGGTAAGATCTCCGGCACTCCCGAGTGTCCCCGTCTGAACGTGTTCCGCAGCAATGCGAATATCTACGCCCAGATCATCGACGACGTCAATGGCGTGACTCTGGTTTCCGCCAATACGCTGGAGAAGGAATTTGAGGGTGCTACCGGCAATGCAGAGGCTGCAAAGAAGGTAGGCCAGGTCCTGGCTGAGCGTGCCAAGGCAAAGGGCATCGAAGAGGTCGTTTTCGACCGCGGCGGTTATGTGTATCATGGCCGTGTTGCTGCTCTGGCTGATGGTGCCCGCGAAGGCGGACTCAAGTTCTAAGGTAGAGGAGGAAAAGAAATGGCTTATAATAAGACTTCTGCCAATGAAGCTCCCGAGTTCATTGAGAAGGTCGTTTACCTGAACCGCGTCAGCAAGACCGTTAAGGGCGGCCGTGTTATGAAGTTCTCCGCTCTGGTCGTCGTTGGCGACGGAAAGGGCACTGTGGGCTATGGTCTGGGCAAGGCAGCTGAGGTTTCCGAGGCTATTCTGAAGGGCATTGCTGATGCCAAGAAGAACATGGTCAAGGTCTCCCTGTCCGGCAACACCATTCCTCACGATGTTATCGGCATTTTCGGTGCCGGCGCAGTTCTGCTGAAGCCCGCCACCGAAGGTACCGGCGTGATCGCCGGCGGCGCTGTCCGTGCCGTTATGGAAGCTGTTGGCATTCAGAACATCTGCTCCAAGTGCCTGCGTTCCAACAACCCCCAGAACGTGGTCAAGGCCACCATGGAGGGTCTGAAGTCTCTGCGCAGCCCTGAGCAGGTTGCTGCAGTCCGCGGCAAGTCCGTGGAAGAAATCGTTGGTTAAGGAGGGCAATTAACATGGCAAATTTGAAGATTAAGCTTGTTAAGAGCCTGAATGGCCGTCTGGAAAAGCACATTGCTACTGCTGAGTCCCTGGGTCTGCGTAAGATCGGCCAGGTAACCATCCAGCCGGACAACACCCAGACTCGCGGTAAGATCGCCAAGATCGGCTATCTGCTGCAGGTCACAGAAGTAGAATAAGGAGGAGAAAAAATGAAGCTTCATGAACTCTCTCCCGTCGCTGGCTCCACATTTGAGGGCAAGCGTAAGGGCCGTGGCCACGGCAGTGGCAACGGCAAGACCGGCGGCCGTGGCCATAAGGGCCAGAAGGCTCGTTCCGGCGGCAAGGTCCGCGTCGGTTTTGCAGGCGGTCAGGTGCCTCTGGCTCGCCGTGTCCCCAAGCGTGGTTTCAACAATGTTTTTGCAAAGCCCCTGACGGCTGTCAACGTTGCTGCTCTGAATCACTTTGAGGATGGCGCTGTAGTCGATGCTGCTGCGCTGATCGAAAAGGGCATTCTGAATGCTTGCCCCTATGGTCTGAAGGTTCTGTCCAACGGCACCCTGACCAAGAAACTCACCGTTAAGGCAGCGGCTTTCTCTGAGTCTGCAAAGGAAAAAATCGAGCAGGCAGGCGGAAAGACCGAGGTGGTTTAAGTGTTTTCTACGCTTAAGAATGCCTGGGGCATCCCCGAACTTCGTAAGAAACTGATCTTCACTGCACTGATCATGTTGCTGTACCGGATCGGCAATGTCATTCCGGTTCCCTTCATCGATGTAAATGCACTGAGCACCTACTTTGATCAGGTTCTGTCCAACACCATTCTGGGCCTGTACAACGCCATGTCCGGTTCTGCCTTCTCTCAGGCAACTGTTCTGGCGCTGTCCATTCAGCCCTACATCAACTCTTCTATTATCATCCAGCTGCTGACAATTGCGATTCCCGCCCTTGAGCGGCTGCAGAAGGAAGGCGGCGAGGAAGGTAAGAAGAAGATCACTGCCATTACCCGCTACACCACAGTTGGCCTTGGCCTGCTGATGGGCTGGGCATATTACATGATGCTCAGCAACAACGGCGGCATCGTAACTGAGGAGGGCATTCTGCCTGCAATCGTCATCATTCTGGCGTTCACCGCCGGTTCCGCTGTCGTTATGTGGCTGGGTGAGCAGATCACGGAGCATGGCATTGGCAACGGTATCTCCATGATCCTGTTCGTCAACATCATCTCCCGTCTGCCCGCTATGGTCAACACGCTGTTCTCCATGATTTGGTGGCAGATCATCATCGTTGTGGTTGGCATGACTGCTTTGATCCTGCTGATCGTCCTCGTCAACGACGCTGAGCGCCGGATCCCTGTCCAGTATGCCAAGCGCGTTGTCGGCCGGAAGGTCTACGGTGGTCAGAATACCAACCTGCCCATCAAGGTGGCAATGACCGGTGTTATGCCTGTCATCTTTGCACAGTCCATCACCTCTCTGCCCGCTACTATCTGCACTTTTGCCGGTATTGGCGAAGGTAACTGGTGGTACGACAATGTATTCAGCTCCACCAGCTGGATTTACGCAATCTTCTACTTCCTGCTGATCTTCTTCTTTGGTTGGTTCTATGCTTCCATCCAGTATGATCCGGTGGAGATCTCCAACAATCTGAAGAAGAACGGCGGCTTCATCCCCGGCTTCCGTCCCGGAAAGCCCACTGCAGACTTCATTAAGAAGGTTATCAATAAGATCGTGGTCTTTGGATCTGTGTATCTTGGCATTGTGGCACTGCTGCCTATCATTGCCGGTAACCTGATGCCCTCTGTCCAGTATCTGGCCATCGGTGGTACCTCCGTTATCATCGTTGTCAGCGTCGCTCTGGAAACCGTAAAGGCTCTGGAAGCACAGATGCTGATGCGCCACTATAAGGGCTTCCTGGATTAATGGAGGAATGGCAGGATGAAACTGATCCTACTGGGCGCTCCCGGCGCCGGAAAGGGGACACAAGCGGAGCTGCTGGTTAAACAGCTCTCCATCCCCGCCATATCTACCGGGAATATGCTCCGCGAGGCCATGGCAAATGGCTCCGAGCTGGGGCAGCAAGTTAAGAAAATCATGGAAGAGGGATCTCTCGTTCCCGACGGTGTCATTCTTGACATCGTCGCGGAGCGGGTCTCCAAGCCCGATTGCGCAAAGGGCTTCATTCTGGACGGTGTGCCCCGCACACTGGCACAGGCTGAGGCACTGGAGGCAAGGGGAATTGAAATCGACCATGTTGTTTCTCTTGAGATTGACGACAGTGTGATCGAAGGCCGCATGACCGGCCGCAGGGTCTGCAGCAAGTGCGGAGCCAGCTATCACATTGCGGCCAATCCCCCTAAAAAGGAAGGTATCTGCGATTTGTGCAGCGGTCAGCTTTCTATTCGGAAAGACGATGCGGCAGAAACTGTCCGCCATCGTCTCGAGGTATATCACGAGCTTACCGAGGTGCTCAAGGACTTCTACAGTCAGCGCGGCAAGCTGCGCCTGATCGAAGGCAATCAGTCCATTGAGGGTGCAAATCACGATATCCTTGAGGCAATAGGGGCAAACGTATGATAGCAGTCAAAAATGAGCGAGAGCTTGGTTTTATGCGTCAGGCCTGTAGAATTACCGCGGCAGCCCGTGCTCTGGCAGGGGAAATGGTAAGACCCGGCATAACCACCAAGCAGATCGATAAAGCCGTTTACGATTATATCGTTGGACAGGGCGCGAGACCGTCGTTCCTGAACTACCACGGCTTCCCGGCAAGCGCATGCATTTCTGTCAATAACTGCGTGATCCACGGAATTCCGGGCGGGTACGTCCTGAAAGAAGGGGATATCGTATCGGTGGATGTGGGCGCTTTCTATAAGGGATTTCATGGTGACTGCGCTGCTACTTTTGCCTGCGGTGCCATCAGCACCGAAGCCCAAAAGCTGATTGATGTCACGAAGCAAAGCTTCTTTGAGGGCATTCGCTTCGCGACCCGAGGACACAGAGTGTCCGATATCTCCCACGCCATCCAGACGTATGTGGAGTCTAACGGTTATTCGGTTGTGCGTTCTTTCGTAGGTCACGGCGTTGGCGCACAGCTGCATGAGGAGCCGGAAGTACCGAATTTCGGTGCACCCGGCCGGGGTCCCAGACTGATTCCCGGCATGACACTGGCCATCGAACCCATGGTAAACGAAGGCGTTTACGATGTGAAGGTTCTGAAAGATGGCTGGACAACAGTTACTGCCGACGGTAAACTCTCGGCCCACTATGAAAATACTGTACTCATCACCGACGGCGAGCCGGAAATACTCACCGTCGCCGAAGGACTTTAAACTATGGACCCAGAACGAATATCGGATTTAATCATTTCGGATGTGGTTGTCTCCACAGCCGGCCGGGACCAGGGTAAGCTGTTCTATGTCATTGGAACGGACCCGGTTTATCTGACCCTGGCAAACGGAAAGGACCGTACTCTGGAAAAGCCGAAGCGCAAAAAGCGGCGGCACATACAAAAGGTCCTTCGCTCTGAGACCAGAGTCGCCGAAAAGCTAAGACGCGGCGACAAAGTGCTCAACAGCGAATTACGAAGAGACCTTGCTTACCTGAGCAAGGAAATGCAAAGTACTAACCTGGGAGGTTAACATCTTGGCAAAAGACGACGTAATCGAGATTGAGGGCATCGTAGTCGATGCACTGCCGAATGCAATGTTCACTGTTGACATTGGCAACGGTCACACCATTCTGGCACACATTTCCGGCAAGCTTAGAATGAACTTTATTAAGATCTTGCCCGGTGACAAGGTAACCGTTCAAATGTCTCCTTACGATCTGACTCAGGGTCGGATCACATGGAGAAGCAAGTAAAGACATCATATGGAGGTTAAACAGTATGAAGGTAAGACCGTCCGTTAAACCCATGTGCGAAAAGTGTAAGATCATCAAGCGCAAGGGTCGCGTAATGGTAATTTGCGAAAACCCCAAACACAAGCAGAGACAAGGCTAATAGGAGGTGCTGAATAAATATGGCACGTATTTCTGGTATTGACCTTCCCCGCGACAAGCGGATCGAAGTAGCGCTGACTTATATCTACGGCATCGGACCCGCCCGTGCTGCCAAGGTTCTGGAGACTACCGGTATCAACCCCGATATCCGCGTTAAGGATCTGACCGAGGAGCAGGAGTCCCTGCTGCGTGATGCTATCGAGCATAACTATATCATCGAAGGTGACCTGCGCCGTGAGACCGCTATGAACATCAAGCGGCTCAGCGAAATCGGCTGCTACCGCGGCCTGCGTCATCGTCGTGGCCTGCCCGTTCACGGACAGAGAACTAAGACCAATGCTCGTACCCGCAAGGGTCCTAAGAAGACCATTGCAAACAAGAAGAAGTAAGGAGGGATATGTAAATGGCTGCAAAAGCTGCTAAGAAGGTTATTAAGCGCCGTCGCGAGCGTAAAAATGTAGAAAAGGGTGCGGCACATATCCGCTCCTCTTTCAACAACACCATGGTCACCATCACCGACCTGGAAGGCAATGCCCTGTCTTGGGCTTCCTCCGGCGGTCTGGGCTTCCGTGGTTCCCGTAAGTCCACTCCCTTTGCTGCTCAGACTGCTGCCGAGACAGCCGCTAAGGCCGCTATCGACAGCTGCGGTCTGAAGTCTGTCGAGGTCTATGTTAAGGGCCCCGGCCAGGGACGTGAGGCTGCAATCCGTGCTCTCCAGTCCGCAGGTCTGGAAGTCGTTATGATCAAGGACGTGACTCCCATTCCTCACAATGGCTGCCGTCCCCCCAAGAGACGTCGTGTCTGATTTAGGTATAGGAGGAATTTTGCGTTATGGCTAAGAATATGCAGCCCGTACTGAAGCGTTGCAGAACGCTGGGCGTTTCTCCTGCCGCAATGGGTTACAATAAGACTTCCAACAAGAACCCCGGCGGCCAGAGAAGAGCTAAGAAGTCTGAGTATGCTACTCAGCTGACCGAAAAGCAGAAGGTTAAGTTTGTCTACGGTATCCAGGAGAAGCAGTTCCGGAACTACTACGACAAGGCTGCCCGTCACGAAGGCAACACCGGTGAAGTGCTGCTGACCTACGTGGAGCGCAGACTGGACAATGTCGTATACCGTCTGGGCTTCGCCAATTCCCGCCGTCAGGCTCGCCAGCTGGTTAACCACGGTCATTTTACTGTTAATGGCAACCGCGTCAACATCCCCAGCTACCTGATCAAGGTTGGTGATGTGATCGCTGTTTCCGAGAAGAGTGTTTCCAACAACTTCTTCAAGAAGCTGAAGGAAGACGATGCATTCGTTGCTGCCCCCAAGTGGCTGGACCGCGATAAGAATACCCTCCAGGGCAAGGTCGTTGCTATGCCTACCAAGGCGGATATCGACTTCGACATCGCTGTGCACCTGATCGTCGAGTTGTACTCCAAGTAATTGGCCTCCTGTTTGTTCGTATTGTCAATTGTGGGGTGCATTCTACACCCCATACTCTTGAGAAGGAGGGTTATCATTCATGGTTGAAATTGAAAAGCCTCGCATCACCTGCCTGGAAGGCTCTGAGGATATTTCCTACGGCAAGTACGTTGTGGAACCCCTGGAGCGTGGCTATGGCATGACTTTGGGCAACTCCCTGCGCCGGATCCTGCTGAGCAGCCTGCCTGGATATGCGGCGACATCTGTAAAGATCGCCGGTGTCCAGCATGAGTTCTCCACCATTCCCGGTGTGAAGGAAGATGTTACCGAGATCGTTCTGAATGTGAAACGTATGATCGTTAAGCTTCACTGCCAGAGTGTCAAGACTGTCTATATCGACGCAGTTGGTCCCTGTGAGGTCACTGCCGGCGATATTAAGGCCGATGGTGAGGTCGAGATCCTGAACCCCGAGCTGCATATCTGCACTCTGGGGCCTGATGCCACTATTAATATGGAAATTACCCTGTCCCAGGGTCGCGGTTATGTTTCCTCTGACCGGAACAAGACCGCTCAGACCGTGATCGGTGTGATTCCCATTGACTCCATCTATTCTCCTGTTCACAAGGTGAATTATACGGTGGAGCCCACTCGTGTCGGCGATAAGACCGACTTCGATAAGCTGACCCTTGAGGTCTGGACCGATTCCACGATCTCTGCAAAGGACGCAGTTTCTCTTGGCGCGAAGATCCTCAGCGACCATCTGACAGTGTTTACCAACCTGTCTGATGCCGTCAGCACTGGCTCCACCGTCGTTGAGAAGACATCTGACCGTCCCGATGCCAAGCTCGCTATGACCATTGACGAGCTGGATCTGTCCGTCCGTAGCTTTAACTGCCTGAAGCGCGCCAACATCAATACCGTTGCTGATCTGATCAATAAGACCGGTGAGGATATGATGAAGGTCCGTAACATGGGCAAGAAGTCTCTGGACGAAGTGCAGAAGAAGCTGGAGATGATGGGTCTGTCCCTGGCCAGTGAAGACTCTGGCAGCAACAACTAAGTCAACCTTTTAAAAAGGAGGAAACGTTCATGTTCGGAACTCGTAAGCTGGGCAAGACCAGCACACAGAGAAAAGCTCTGCTGCGCCAGCTGGTGACCGATCTGCTGGATAACGGCAAGATCGAGACCACCTTCTACCGCGCAAAGGAAGTTCAGCCTGTTGTTGAGAAGATGATCACCCTGGGCAAGAAGGGCGGCCTGGCAAATTACCGCCGCGCTCTGGCTTTCATCACCAAGGAAGATGTGGCCAACAAGCTGTTCAAGGAGATCGCTCCCAAGTATGCCGAGCGCAACGGTGGTTACACCCGTGTGACCCGTACCGGCGCCCGCCGCGGTGATGCTGCTGAGATGGCAGTTATCGAGCTGGTCTAAGCAATAGCAAAATGTATTTCAAATGCCTGCCGCACACGCGGCAGGCATTTAATTTTTGTCTGATGCGTTTCAACAATTTTCAAAAAAATGCTTGACATTTGGTTATGTGTGTTATATAATGGCAAAGCTGTCCGAGATATGCTGCTATAGCTCAGCCGGTAGAGCGCATCCTTGGTAAGGATGAGGTCGCCAGTTCAAATCTGGCTAGCAGCTCCAATATTACAGTCATCCCAACCGGGGTGGCTGTTTTTTTATACTTATCAGCTGTGTATCCTTGCTTTCTCAATTGTAAATGTGATATAGTAGTTGTAAATCTGCGGAGCCATACCGATTAGTTCCGGGAGGAATCAATTTATGGAATACGGAATCAATATAAACTATTTCGCAAGAACCGTTGGTATTCGTAAGGCGGCTGTAATGATTGCCCAGGCTGGTTTTACTTGCCTAGACTATACGCCTGCGGTTGCGAAAGACAGTTGGACGCAGCAGATGCAGGAAGCAAAAGCGGTCTTTGATTCTCTTGGACTGAAGGTCAGTCAGACCCATGCGCCCTTCAATCGCTATGGGAGCTATAACGGCATCCACCAGACCTGCCTTGACCGGTGCGCGGAGGCAACGGAGTATCTGGGGGCGCAATACATGGTCGCTCATGGGGATGAGTTTGATTTTGAAAACCTGACTTTTTCTCCGGAGGCTGCGCTGGAGTATAATCACCGGTATTTCCTGCCTTATGTGGAACGTGGGGAGAAGAGTGGATACAAAGTGGCCTTTGAGACTGTGTTTGAAGATGCCCGTAGCGTACGGCGGTTCACGTCGGACGCGGATGAACTGATGGATCTGATCAAGTCGTTTCATTCTGAAAGTGCCGTGTGCTGCTGGGATTTTGGTCATGCCTACGTTAGTTTCCGTAAAAATTCACCGGACGTGATCCGAAGATTCGGCCCGCTGATCCAATGCACCCATCTGCATGACAACACGGGCGTCGATGCCCACCAGATGCCGCTGACAGGCGACACGGATTGGCAAGCGGTCATGGATGCTTTTAAGGCAATTGGATACAGCGGTGTGACCAGTGTAGAATACTCCCACGGCGCAATACCGGTACACATGATGGAAGACTATATAAAACTGACCTATCGGGCAGCGCAACATCTGTGGTCTTTGTAGGAAGACTTTTGTGCCACACCGTACACTTGTGGTTGTATTTGTATTGACAAACTGACTTGGCGAATTATAATAATTTTGTTTACTTCAAGACAAAGGAGATTTCTGCTATGGCAAAAAGAATTCTGTTTCAAGGCGACTCCATTACCGATTGCGGCAGACCCCGCAATGATTTCTATGGCATGGGCAATGGTTATGCCAACCTCGTAAAAGCTTCACTTGGTACTGATTTCCCCGGTGAGTACGAGTTCATCAACCGCGGTGTCAGCGGCGACCGGATCGTTGATTTATACGCCAGGATCAAAGCCGATTTTATCAATCTCAAGCCCGATTATGCCAGTATCTATATCGGTGTCAACGATACTTGGCATGAAATATCCAATGCTAACGGTGTGGATACTGCCAAGTTTGAGAAGATATATTCCATGCTGATCGCCGAGATCCTGGAGGCCTGTCCGGACACGAAGCTGATGATCATTGCTCCGTATGTGCTGGAGGGGCCGGCTACCTGTAACATTGCGGAAAAGCCGCAACGGCTGGATTTCTTCCGTAAGGATGTTGCCGAAAAGGCAGCTGCCGCAAAGCGGATCGCGGAGAAGTATGGCCTGCCGCTGATCGAATTGCAGCCTGTTTTTGATGAAGCCTGCAAAAGGGCGAAGCCCACCTACTGGGCAGCAGACGGCGTTCATCCTACTGCCAACGGCCACGAGCTGATCAAGCGGCTTTGGCTTGAAGTATTTCAGAGGATCAAATAAGGAGCGAAGAATATGAATCTGGTTTTTGTTGGGTTTAAGCACAGACATACCGGCGCCATCTATCAAGAAGCAATGGAAAACCCGGATATCACGGTTCTGGGTGCATGGGAAGATACGGAAGCCGGAAAGGCTTTGGCAGATGGTACTGGGCTGAACTTCAATTATCCGACCTTTGAATCTGTTCTGGCAGATGATAATGTAGATGCCATTTGCCTTGGCGGCTGCTACGGTGAGCGTGGAGCAGAAGCCATTGCAGCTCTGAAGGCAGGCAAGCATGTGTATGCGGACAAGCCTGTCTGCACCAGCCTTGCGGAAATCGATGAAATCGAAAGACTGGCAAAGGAAAAGAATCGGAAGGTCGGCTGTTATTTGACCATGCGTTTTTCCGGCGGCATCCGGAATATCCGGGAAATGATCGCGGATGGAACCTTGGGCGAGATCGGCTGCGTCAATGTGACTGGCCAGCATCCTTTGCAGTACGGAAGCCGTCCTATGTGGTACTTTGAAAAGGGCAAGCACGGCGGTACGATCAACGATATTGCCATTCACGCCGTGGATCTGGTTCGCTTTGTTACCGGTCATGGTCTTAAGAAAGTAACGGCCGCCCGGACATGGAACCACTTTGCTAAGGAAGTACCGGAATTCAAGGACTGCGGTCAATTTATGGTGGAATTGGAAAACGGCGCCGGATTTACCGGGGATGTTTCTTATGCCGCACCTGCCAGCTGCGGCTTTGCGCTGGAGACTTACTGGAGAATGACCTTCTGGGGTACCAAGGGCGTTGCGGAGTATAAGCTTAAGGGCGCGGGCAAGGCGGCCATCGATGCGGATGACGCGGCGTTGCTTCAGGTGGCGCTGGACGGAAGCGCAGGCTTTGAACCAGTGGAAAAGAGAAAATACAATACAACCGGATTAGGAGAATTTGTGAAGGAAATCAACGGGGAGTCAGATTTGCTGATCGATACTGCGGAAGTGATCCGCACATCCCGGGAGGTTCTGACCATTCAGGCAGCAGCTCGGTAAATAGTAGGACGAACAAGATACATTATGCCGATTCTGTTTGATAAAAACAATAAAACATTTCAGCTGAATACAAAAATATCAAGTTACATCATTAAGGTTTTTGAAGAGGGCTATCTTTTAAACCTTTACTACGGTGCGCCCATTCCGAAAACCTATATTTCCGGGCGGGAGTGCCGCCGGGGCAGCGTCAGCTTTAGCCCCTCCAATCCGTTCGTGAAAACCCCCGGTTTCAGACCGGACACGGCACCTATGGAGTATGGCTGCAATGGCGCAGGTGATTTCCGGATCAGTGCGCTTGCTGTCCGCAATCAAAACGGCGACAGTGTAACAGATGTGCGTTACATGGATCATCGTATTTATGATGGAAAGCCGGAGATTCCCGGTATGCCATCTACATATGCCAATACGCAAGAAGAAGCACATACGCTGGAAATCGATGCGTTGGATGTGGTTACCGGGGTGAAAGTTACCCTTTACTACACGGTGTTTGCGGATCTGGGTGTTATGACCCGCAGAGTCCGGGTGACCAATACATCAGAAGCGGCACTTCGGGTGGAACGGGTCTTTAGTCTCTGCGTGGATCTGCCGACTATGGATTATGACCTGATCACCCTGTACGGCAGACACGGTAAAGAGCGCAGCATTGAGCGGCGTAAGCTTGCCCATGGTCTGCAGGGTGTGGAGAGTAAACGCGGTGCGTCCGGCCATTGTCAGAATCCCTTTGCCGCGCTGGTTCAGCATGGCGCGGATGAGGAGCACGGCTGGTGTTATGGCTTCAATCTGGTGTATTCCGGCAATTTTTCCGCATTGGCGGAATGCGATTATAACTGCAGCACCCGATTTGTTATGGGTATCAATCCGGTGGATTTTTCCTGGAAGCTGGAGCCCAACGAATCCTTTGATGCACCGGAAACGGTCATGGTTTTTACCGAGGAAGGCATTGGAAAAATGAGCCGTATCTTCCACCGGTTCTATAACCGGAATCTGATCCGGGGCCGTTGGAAAACGGAAAAGCGCCCCCTGCTGATCAATAGCTGGGAGGCTGCCTATTTCGATTTTGATACGGATACGCTGATCGAATATGCCCGGTGTGCAAAAGAACTGGGTATTGAGATGCTTGTCATGGATGATGGCTGGTTCGGCAGAAGAAATGATGATAAAAGCTCGCTGGGTGACTGGTTTGTCAATGAGGAGAAGCTTCCCGGCGGATTGGGAACACTGGTTTCCGAAGTCCACAAACTGGGCTTGAAATTCGGTATTTGGTATGAGCCGGAGATGGTCTCGCCGAATTCTCAGCTTTTCAGGGAGCATCCGGACTGGCATATCCATGTTCCCGGCAGGACCCCGATGATCGGGCGCAGCCAGTATGTTCTGGATATGTCCCGGGAGGATGTGCGGGAGAATATCTGGCAGCAGATGTACGCTGTGCTGTCCAAATACGAGATCGACTATGTCAAATGGGATTTCAACCGCAATCTTTCTGACGCCGCATCTGTTCTGCTGCCTGCGGACAGGCAGACGGAATTTTTCCACCGGTATGTACTGGGTGTCTATGACCTTATGAACCGCTTGGTGACCATATTCCCCGACATCCTTTTGGAGAATTGTTCCGGTGGCGGCGGACGGTTTGACCCCGGTATGCTGTACTATTCGCCTCAGATCTGGGAAAGCGATGTGTCGGATCCCATCGAGCGGCTGTACAGCCAGTTTGGAACATCCCTGTGCTATCCGGCTTCTACCATGGGTGCCCATGTGTCCAAAAATCCCCGGGCCGGCATCGCTACGCGGGGAGATGTGGCGCTGTGGGGAACCTTTGGTTATGAGCTGGATCCCAGAAAGCTGACAGATGAGCAGAAAACCCTTGTGAAGTCCCAGGTGGCGGAGTATCATGCATACTACGATTTGATCCGCTGCGGCGATCTGTACCGGTTGGTCTATCCCCAGGAAAATGCTTTCCGGGCTGTCTGGCAGATCGTTTCCCAGGATAAGTCCGCAGCGCTGCTGACCATGGTTACCATGCGGGCTGAGGGATATCCCAATGTAACGGTGAAGCTGCGGGGGTTGGATCCGCAGAAGCGCTATCTGTGCCAACAGACGGGGGAAGTGCTTTCCGGCGCAGCATGGATGCATGCAGGTGTTATTCTGACGGATATGGCAAGCAGCGACGGTGAGAGCGTGAAGCTGTATTTCTGTGCGGCGGAGAATTAAAAAGGAAAACAGGGAGCGAGAGCTCCCTGTTTTTTGATGTGCATATAGAAAAGTCCGGTGTCATTGACCAGATGACACCGGATTTTTCAGAAAAGAGAGGTATGAAAAAGAGGAAGGAAAATGAAAAAACCATAATTTTGCTGTTACAACTATAGTATAATGTTGATTTATTAAAAATATAAGCGAAAAATTATTAAGCAAATATGAAGTTGCAAATTTTATGGCTGTAAACTTTTTGTGACAGTTCTGGTTTGCCCTTGACTTTTTTCGTAAATGATGTATATTGTAGTCAAACGAATTAGCACTCTAACGAACAGAGTGCTAAAAACAGAAGGAGGATCGCTATGAATCTGAATAACTACACACAGAAATCGCTGGAAGCTGTGCAGTTGGCACAGCAAATAGCTGTCCGTAACAGCCACCAGCAGCTGGAACAGGTGCATTTGCTTTTGGGAGTGCTTCGGCAAGACGGTGGACTGATCCCGCAGCTGCTGCGAAAAATGGGTGTCAGCGCAGAAAGTTTGGATGCAGCAGCCGATGGGTTACTGCGGAAGATCCCCGGTGTGACCGGAAGCAGGGAAGCGGATAAGTTCTATATTTCTTCCGGCACCGATGCGGCACTGCAGGCTGCCCAAATGCAGGCGGAGGCTATGAAGGATGAATTTGTATCCGTTGAGCATCTGTTTTTGGGACTGCTGGAAGCATCTGACGGGGCGCTGGGGGAACTGTTCAAAACCTACCGGGTCACAAAAGAAGACTGTCTGAAAGCTTTGCAGACCGTCAGAGGGAATCAACGGGTCACTACCGACAATCCCGAGGGAACTTATGATGCATTGGAGAAATACGGCACCGATCTGGTCAAGCGAGCCAGAGAGCAAAAGATGGATCCGGTGATCGGGCGGGACGAGGAGATCCGCAATGTGATCCGGATCCTGTCCCGAAAGACCAAGAATAACCCTGTTCTCATCGGTGAACCGGGTGTGGGTAAAACTGCCATTGCCGAGGGTCTTGCCCAGCGGATCGTCAAAAAGGATGTGCCCAAAACGCTGCAGGATAAGAATATTTTCTCTCTGGATATGGGCGCTCTGATCGCGGGCGCAAAATACCGGGGCGAATTTGAGGAGCGGCTGAAGGCGGTTCTGAACGAAGTCAAAGAATCAGAAGGACAGATCATTCTCTTTATTGACGAGCTGCATACCATCGTGGGTGCGGGTAAAACGGACGGCGCCATGGATGCAGGCAACCTTTTAAAGCCCATGCTTGCCCGGGGAGAGCTCCACTGCATCGGTGCCACGACTTTGGATGAGTACCGCCAGTATATCGAGAAGGATCCGGCCTTGGAGCGCCGTTTTCAGCCGGTGCAGGTGGATGAACCCACAGTGGAGGATACCATCGGTATTCTGCGTGGTCTTAAGGAGCGTTATGAGGTGTTCCACGGTGTCAAGATCGCGGATACGGCCCTCATTTCTGCGGCCACATTGTCCCACCGCTATATCACGGACCGCTTTTTGCCGGACAAGGCTATTGACCTTGTAGACGAAGCCTGCGCCCAGATCCGTACGGAAATGGATTCCATGCCTACGGAGCTGGATGCGGTTTCCCGGCGGATCATTCAAATGGAGATCGAGGAGGCGGCGCTGAAGAAGGAAGAGGACGCTCTGTCCAAAGAGCGGCTATCTCAGCTGCAGAAAGAGCTGGCGGAAGAGCGGGATACCTTTAACTCCATGAAAGCCCAGTGGGAGAATGAGAAGAGCGGTATTGAACGGCTGCAGCAGCTGCGGGAGCGGATCGAGGAGCTGAACCGCCAGATCGAAAAGGCGGAGCAGCAGTATGATCTGGAAAAGGCCGCAGAGCTGAAGTATGGGCGCCTGCCGGAGGTTCAAAAAGCACTGGCGGCAGAGGAAGAAAAAGCACAGGCGGCGAAACAGCGTAATATTTTGCGGGATCGCGTAACCGAGGAAGAGATCGCAAAAATCGTGGAGCGGTGGACTGGGATCCCGGTGTCCCGCTTAGTGCAGGGAGAGCGGGAAAAACTACTCACATTGGATGAGACGCTCCACAAGCGTGTGGTGGGCCAGGACGAGGCGGTACAGGCGGTGACAGAAGCTATTCAGCGCAGCCGTGCGGGGATTCAGGATCCCGGTAGGCCAATAGGCTCCTTCCTGTTCCTTGGCCCCACGGGCGTTGGTAAGACGGAACTGGCCAAAACGCTGGCGCAGGCTCTGTTTGATGATGAAAGCAATCTGATCCGGATCGATATGTCCGAGTATATGGAAAAGTATTCCGTGTCCCGTCTCATTGGCGCGCCTCCCGGCTATGTAGGGTATGAAGAGGGCGGCCAGCTGACAGAAGCGGTTCGGCGTAAGCCCTATTGCGTTGTACTTTTTGATGAGGTGGAGAAGGCGCACCCGGATGTATTTAATGTGCTGCTTCAGGTGCTGGACGACGGACGGATCACCGATTCACAGGGAAGAACCGTGGATTTTAAGAATACCATCATCATTCTGACCTCCAATCTGGGTTCCGAGCATCTGCTTTCCGGCATCAAGGCCGACGGCTCCATCGAAGAAAGCGCCAAAATGCAGGTGGAAGCGTTGCTGCGCCGGTCCTTCCGTCCGGAATTTCTAAACCGGCTGGATGAGATCGTGTTCTATAAGCCGCTGACAAAGGAGAATGTAACGAAAATCATTGACCTGCAGATCGACAAGCTGAACAGTCGTCTTGCGCAGCAGCAGATCCGCTGCGTTCTGACGGATGCGGCAAAGCAGGCAATCGTGGACGCGGCGTATGATCCCCAGTATGGAGCCCGTCCGCTGCGCCGCTATGTCCAGCATACGGTGGAGACCATGCTGTCGAAAAAGCTGCTCAAAGGTGAGATCCTGCCGGGACAGACAGTAACGATAGATTGGAAGAATAACGAGCTGACTATGTATTAATCAGAAAGCCACCGGAAATTTCCGGTGGCTTTCTGTTAAATGTGGGGAGTGGTTAGTCGCTGGAAACATGAACCCAATCGGGCAGCGCAGAGAATTCTGCGGTTTTTCCGCCGTAGGGGAATGTGAGCTGACAGGAGAACAGAAATGGGGCAGGGGATTCATCTCTTGCCCCATATTTATGATCTCCCACCAGCGGATAACCGCGACTGGAGAACTGGACACGGATCTGGTGGCTGCGGCCGGTATGCAGCCGGATCCGCACAAGGGATCGCTCTCCTTCCGTCAGCCGCACAAATTCTAACCGGGCTTTTTTAACACCTTTGCGTTCCTTTTTGACCACAAAGACCTTGTTTTTGCTGCTGTCTTTGAAAAGAAAATCTTCCCAGTCGCCGGATTCCGGTGGTGTTCCGTGGACAAGAGCCACGTATTCTTTTACCATTGTACCTTCCTGTACGGTTTTCGAAAGCGCCGCTGCCGCTTGCTTTGTGCGGGCATAGACCATGACCCCGCCCACATTTTTATCCAGCCGGTGGATGGGGAAAATGGTGCCGCCGATCGCCTCTTTTAGTGCGGCCGGGACTTCGGCTTCCGAGTCCGATCCCACGGGTTTAATACATACGGCGATATTTTTATCGGAATACAGAATATCCATAGGATCCTCCAGTGCCAAGAGTATTAAATGACCGTTTCGCTTACTAAGAGGAGCAACTCTCAAGGCCCCCTCTGACGAGGGGGCTGTCATGCCGAACGGCATGACTGGGGGAGAGAAACTACCCCTCAGTCACGCTGATCGCGTGACAGCTCCCCTGACAAGGGGAGCCTTGGTGCTGCCGCAAACGATCACTTATCTTTCCATCAGTATAGCACAGAACAGGGAAAAAGCAAAAAAATAATTTGTTGCGGTTGCAACTCATCGAAAAAGTTGTATAATGATAGAAATGAAACGGAGGGAAATCCATGACTACGAAGGATTATCAGAAGAAATCGCCGGTTGCGATTTTCTTAAGTTATTTTGGCAAGCACAAAAAGCTGTTTGCCATTGATGTGTTTTGCGCGGTGTGTATTGCAGCCATCGATCTGATGTTCCCACTGGTGACCCGGCACGCACTGAATGAGTTGCTGCCAAACCGGATGTATCAGACCTTTTTCATTATCATGGCAGCGGTGATCGTGTGCTATGTGCTGCGGTCGCTGCTTAATTACATCGTCGCCTACTATGGACATACCTTCGGTATTCGGGTAGAGGCGGATATCCGGCGGGATCTGTTCCGGCATATGCAGGAAATGAGCTTTGATTTCTATGACAAGAACCGCACCGGTCAGCTCATGAGCCGGCTGACCTCCGATCTGTTCGAACTGACGGAGCTTGCCCACCATGGCCCGGAGGATCTGCTGACCTCGGTTTTGACCATCATCGGTGCCCTTGCGGTGATGTTCTCTATCCGATGGGAATTGGCGGTGGTGGTTGCGCTGATGATCCCGGTATTTTTGTTTGTGGTCATGACCATGCGCAGAAGCATGGGCAAGGCATCTGCCCTTCGCAAGCAGAAAACCGCCCATATCAACACCGAGATCGAATCCAGCCTGTCCGGCTTCCGCACGGCAAAGGCCTTTGCCAACGAGGACGCGGAAAGTGCCCGGTTTGATGCTGCCAACGAGGAATTTAAGCTGTCCGGCAGAGGCTTCCATAAGGCCATGGGCCGGTTCCACAGCAGCACGGAATTTTTCCTGTGCAGCTTGAATGTGGTGATCATCGGTGTCGGCGGTTATTTCATCATGAAAGATCAGATGGCATATACCGATCTGACCACATTTGTGCTGTACATCGCTTCTTTTGTGGGGCCCATGCGCAAGCTCTCCGGTTTTTCTGAAATGTTTGCCAACGGCTTTGCCGGCCTGCAGCGGTTCGTGACCATCATGCGTACAGAACCGACATTGCAGGATCCGCAGAACGTGCCGGAACTGAAAGAAGTGAAGGGCGAGATCAAAGTCGAGAATGTGTCCTTTGCGTATAATGAGAATCTGGATGTGCTGCATGATGTGAGCCTTACGGTGCAGCCCGGTGAAACGGTGGCGGTGGTTGGCCCCTCCGGCGGCGGAAAGACAACGCTGTGCCAGCTGGTCCCCCGGTTTTACGATGTTTCCAGCGGATCCATCTCCATTGACGGGCAGGATGTCCGGTCTGTGACCCAGAGATCCATCCACAAAAACATCGGTATTGTTCAGCAGGATGTGTTCCTCTTTGCCGATACCATTTTCAATAATATCCGCTATGGCCGGCCGGATGCTACCTATGACGAGGTGGTGGAGGCTGCCAAAAAGGCGGAGATCTACGAGGATATTCTTGCCATGCCCAATGGCTTCGATACCTATGTAGGGGAGCGGGGCACTCTGCTTTCCGGTGGCCAGAAGCAGCGGGTGGCCATTGCCCGGGTGTTTTTGAAGAATCCGCCCATTCTGATCCTCGACGAAGCGACTTCCGCGCTGGATTCTGTGACGGAAGCCAAGATCCAGCGGGCCTTTGACGCGCTGGCAAAGGGTAGAACGACGCTGATCATTGCCCACCGGCTTTCCACGATCCGCGCCGCCAACCGCATCGTTTCCATTGCAGACGGCGTGATCACCGAATGCGGAAGCCATGAAGAGCTGGTCAATGCCGGTGGTATTTACGCAGAGCTCTACAGAACCCAGAACGCCCAAAACTGGAGATAATAAGAAAACCGCAGGGATGGCCTGCGGTTTTTTAGTTCAGCAGAATAAATCCGATGGTGTTGATCGCGAAATTGGCAAACATATGTACCAGCCAGGAAACATAGATACAGTCCTGCTTTTCGTTGAGTAGGTTGAAGATCATGCCGCCGACGGCAAGCCCTGCGATGACCAGCAGATTCAGCCACCAGTCAAACCAGCCGATCATCATAGCCACATGATAAAGCGCAAAGGCAGACGCACTGAAAATGTACGTAAAGCGGCGGCTGCTGCACCGTTTCAGATTGGTGAACAGGAAGCCCCGGAAGAAGAATTCTTCCAAAAAGGAATTGGCAAAGGAAATGTAAAGACTGACGAACAGAAAATTCTCTCTGGTAACACCGGCGTTTTGTGTCAGATTTCCGGCAATGCCGGAAAAATCGATGACGCTTCGCAGCAGGAAGTATCCGCCCAAAATCAATGCGTAAAGGGAGATGCCAAGCAGTAGGGCGGTTGTGAAGCCTTTCTTCCGGAACTGAAAGATCTCTTTGAACTGAAGATCCTTATCAAAGCGGGTCAGCAAGAAGGGGATCAGCAGAAAAATGCAGATCTTGATGGCGGATTTTACGGCATAGCCGGGCCTTAGGATGCCATCTACCAATGCCATCATGCCGCAGCACAGGGCTGCGGCAAGGATGAGGCGGAAAGCGGACTTTCTGTTCATAGTTTACATCTTTTCGGGGGCAGAGAAGCCCAGAATGTCAATACAGGCTTCCAGAATATTCTTGGCAAGGCCGATCAGTGCAATATGACCTGCCTTCAGCTCCTCATTTTCTTCCTTGAGGATGGGGGTTTCGTGATAGAATTTATTGACGCAGCCCGCAAGCTCGTAGATATACGCGCAGATGTTGTTGGGGGTGGAGGTCTTCAGTGCAGTCTCCAGCGTGGGGCCGAGGCGGGTGATGGTGAGCATCAGGTCCTTGGCTTCCGCGTTGGCAGGAAGCTGCATGGGAAGATTCTCCCATGCGCCGTACTTAGCCAAAATGGATTTGATCCGGACGATGGTGTAGAGGATGTAAGGGCCGGTGTTGCCCTCAAAAGCGGCAAAACGCTCCAGATCGAAGTTATAGTCCTTGGTGGGCTGATTAGATAGGTCGCCGTATTTCAGCGCCGCCAGCGCGATCTTCTGGGTGGTGGCCTCCACTTCACTTTCGTCAACGATCTTGTTCTCCACGACCTTGCCGCGGACGAAATCGGTCATATCGGAGATCAGCTGCTCCAGCCGCAGCGTGCCACCGTCACGGGTCTTGAAGGGCTTGCCGTCAGCGCCGTTCATGGTGCCGTGACCTACATGCTCCAGCTCGGTTTCAGCATTTACAATGCCGCTTTTCTTGGCAGCGCGGAAGATCTGCTCAAAGTGCAGATTCTGCCGCTTGTCGGTAACATAGAGCATCTTGTCGGGGTTCCAGTCCTGCATACGCTGTACCATGGTGGCAAGGTCGGTGGTGGCGTAGATGGCGCTGCCGTCGGACTTGACGAGGATGCAGGGGGGGACTTCCTTCTTGTCGCCCTCTTCGGCAACGGGAATGCCCCATGCGCCTTCGCTCTGGGCGGCGAAGCCTCTCGCCTTCAGATCCTCCACCATGGCAGGGATATAGGGATCGGCATCGCTTTCGCCCAGCCACTTTTCAAAGTGGACATCCAGAATGTCATAGATCCGGTGCAGGTCGGGCAGGGAAACACCCATGATATGATCCCAGATGGCGCGATAGCCACGGCGGCCCTGCTGCAGCTCATAGGTTGCGGTGTGGGCTTTTTCGGCAAAAACGGGATCGCTCTTCTTTTTGGAAGCGGTGGGGTAGATCTCCTCCAGCTCGGAAAGGGTGAAGGGAGATTCGGCGGGATATTCGCCGGTGAAGTTGGGATCGAAGTAGGGCAGGTCAGGCTGGCGCTCCTGCAGTTCCGCAATGATCAGACCCATCTGCAGACCCCAGTCGCCCAGGTGGATATCGCCGATGGTATTGTAGCCCATAAACTTATAAAGCCGCTTCAGCGCTTCGCCGATGATGGCAGGCCGGAGATGGCCAATGTGGAGGGGTTTTGCCACATTGGCTCCGCCGTAGTCCACCACCACGGTATTGCCGCCCCCCAGATCCGATACGCCGAAGCGGTCGGCACTGCGCATGGCTTCCAGGTAATCCCGCAGGAACGCACCGGAGAGTTTCAGGTTGATGAAGCCGGGCATAACGGCTTCCACCATATCGTAGTCCGCTGCGTTCAGCTTGCTGACCACGGCGTTGGCGATCTGAATGGGAGCGCACTTATACTGCTTGGCAGCAGCCAGCGCGCCGTTGCACTGATATTCGCACAGGTCGGGGCGGTTGGAGACCGTGACCCGGCCAAAGGATGCGTCATAGCCGGCATCTACGAATGCCTGCTGCATCTTGGCAGTGATGATATCTAAGATCTTTTCCATCAGTTATTTCCTTTCTGCTGTGCCATCCACGCAAGGTAATCGTCGTAAGTGCCGTAGCGGTCGACGATGGTGCCGTCGGGCTGGAAGGCAATGACGCGGTTACAGGTGGACTGCAGCATTTCGTGGTCGTGGGAAGCCAGCAGCACAACGCCCTGGAACGCTTCCAGACCCTTGTTCACAGCCTGGATGGATTCCATGTCCAGATGGTTTGTCGGCTGATCCAGCAGCACCACGTTGGCGCCGGAAAGCATCATCCGAGAGAGCATGCAGCGGACCTTTTCGCCGCCGGATAGGACATTGACGGGCTTGAACACATCTTCGTTGCTGAAGAGCATCCGGCCGAGGAAGCCCCGCAGGTAAACATCGTCTTTCTTAACGGAGTATTGCCGCAGCCAGTCCACCAGCTCCATCGTGTTGCCTTCAAAGTAGGCGGAGTTATCCTTGGGCAGGTAGCTCTGTATGGTGGAAATGCCCCACTTGATGGAGCCTTCGTCGGGCTCCAGCTCGCCCATCAGGATCTGCATCAAAGCGGTTTGGGCTTTCTCGTTTTCACCGACGAAAGCGATCTTGTCGGTTCTGCCTACGGAAAAATACACCTTGTCCAGCAGCTTTTCGCCGTCAACGGTGACGGAAACATCCTTAACGGTCAGAATGTCCTTGCCCAGCTCCCGCTCCGGCATAAAGCCAACGAAGGGATAGCGGCGGGTGGAGCAGGGCATTTCCTCCACCGTCAGCTTGTCCAGCAGCTTGCGGCGAGCGGTAGCCTGCTTAGCCTTACTCTTATTGGCGGAGAAGCGCTGGATGAACAGCTGCAGCTCTTCGATCTTTTCCTGATTCCGCTTGTTCTTGTTGCGGATCATGGCCTGCACCAGCTGGGAAGATTCGTACCAGAAGTCGTAGTTACCCACATACATCTTGATCTTGCCGTAGTCGATATCCACGGTGTGGGTGCAGACGGTGTTGAGGAAGTGGCGGTCGTGGGAAACGGCGATGACCATGCCGGGAAAATCTAAGAGGAAATCCTCCAGCCAGTTGATGGCTTCGATGTCTAAGTTGTTGGTAGGCTCGTCCAGCATGACGATGTCGGGATTGCCGAACAGCGCCTGGGCAAGCAGCACCTTGACCTTCAGTCTGGGGTCGGTGGAGCCCATCATGTCATAGTGCATATCGGTGCCGATGCCAAGGCCCTGCAGGAGGCGGCTTGCGTCAGATTCAGCCTCCCAGCCGCCCATTTCCGCAAATTCCGCTTCCAGATCAGCGGCGCGAATGCCGTCTTCGTCGGAAAAGTCCGGCTTTTCGTAGATGGCGTCCTTTTCCTTCATGACCTCGTACAGATGCTGGTTGCCCATGATGACGGTGTCCAGAATGGTGTATTCGTCGTAGGCGTTCTGGTTCTGCTTCAGAACGGAAACGCGCTTGTCTGCGTCGATGCTGATGGAACCGGCGGTGGAGTCCAGCTCGCCGGTGAGGATCCGCAGGAAGGTGGATTTGCCGGCGCCGTTGGCACCAATGATGCCATAGCAGTTGCCGGGCAGGAACTGCAGGTCTACATGCTGGAACAGCCACTGGCCGCCAAACTGCATACCCAAATTGCTGACAGTAATCATTTCTTGCTCCTTTGCTTTTGCACACAATATTTCATAATAATCATAGCACACAATTGTGAATAAAGAAAGAACTTTTTTCCAAACCCTTGCATTTTTGCAGGAGAGTGGTATAATGTTAGCACTCTGATAAGCTGAGTGCTAAATGAAAGGAACGGATTATTATGGAAAAAATGCAATTCAAGGCGGAATCTGCCCGCCTTCTGGATCTGATGATCAACTCCATCTATACCCACAAGGAGATCTTCCTGCGGGAGATCATCTCCAATGCCAGTGACGCTATCGACAAGTTGGCGTATACCGCGCTGACGGACGACAAGGTGGGGCTGAACCGGGATGACTTTGGTATCACCATTACCCGTGCTCCCGATGCACGGATCCTGACGGTTTCCGACAACGGCATCGGCATGAACCGGGCGGAAATGGAAGAAAATCTCGGCACCATCGCAAAATCCGGCTCTCTGGGCTTCAAGCAGGCTATGGAGAAGAATGAGGATATCGATATCATCGGCCAGTTTGGCGTTGGTTTCTATTCTGCCTTTATGGTGGCATCCTCTGTCACTGTTATTTCCAAAAAGTACGGTGAGGATACCGCGTGGAAGTGGACCTCTGACGGCACCGATGGCTATACCATCGAGGAAGCGGAGCGGGAATACCCCGGTACGGACGTGATCATGACCATTAAGGAAGATACCGAGGATGATAAGTATTCCGAATTTTTGGAGGAATACCAGATCCGCAGCCTGATCCGCAAATATTCGGATTATATCCGCTATCCCATCCGCATGGAGGTCAGCAAGTCCCGCAAAAAGGAAGATAGCGACGATTATGAAAGCTATATGGAGGAAGAGACTCTCAATTCCATGATCCCCCTGTGGCAGCGGAGCAAGAAGGATGTAACGGAAACGGAATACGAAAGCTTCTATCGGGAGCGCTTCTTTGATTTCAATAAGCCTGCCCGCACCATCCATTTCAGCACAGAGGGCACGGTGTCCTTCAAGGCGCTGTTGTATATCCCCGGAAAGGCGCCCTTTGATTTCTATTCCAAGGACTTCAAGCAGGGTTTGCAGCTGTATTCTTCCGGCGTTATGATCATGGAGTCTTGCGAGGAGCTGCTGCCTGAGCATTTCCGCTTTGTCCGCGGCGTGGTGGACAGTCAGGATCTTAGCCTAAACATCAGCCGTGAGATGCTGCAGCACAACCGCCAGCTGACGGTCATCGCCCGCAGCATCGAAAAGAAGATCAAGGGCGAGCTGAAGCAGATGCTGGAAAACGACCGGGAGAATTACGAAAAGTTCTACGCGGTATTCGGTCGCCAGCTGAAGTACGGCGCGGTCTCCGATTACGGTGCCCATAAGGAAGCGACCCAGGATCTGCTGCTGTTTTACAGCCACAAGCAGGGCAAGCTCGTTACTCTGCAGGAATATGTGGATGCCATGGCGGAAGGACAGGAGAAGATCTACTTTGCCCCCGGCGAGAATACCGACCGCCTTGCCAAGCTGCCCCAGGTCAAGGCTCTTTGCGACAAGGGCTATGATGTACTGCTGTTCAGTGATGAGGTAGATGAATTTGTGCCCCAGTCACTGATGACCTATGCCGAAAAGTCCTTCTGCAATGTGACCACCGAGGATCTTGATCTGCAGACCGAGGAGGAGAAGAAGGAGCTGGAAGCCAAGGCCGAGGAAATGAAGGGATTTTTGACCTTTGTCAAGGATTCTCTGGGCGAAAAGGTGAAGGAAGTCCGCCTGTCCGGCAATTTGGGCACGGCTCCCGTTGCTATGGTTCCCGATTCCGGCATGAGCTTCGAGATGGAGAAGTATATGAAGCGGGTCAATCCCGAGTTCACCTTCTCCGCCGGCCGGATTCTGGAGCTGAATCCGGAGCATGAGGCGGTCAAGGCGATGCTGGCTGCCGTGACGGAGGATGCCCTCAAGGCGAAGGATTACGCCGAGCTTCTGATGTATCAGGCTCAGCTGATGGCGGAGCTTCCTCTGGAAGATCCTGCCGCTTATACTGAACTTGTTTGCAAGCTGATGAAATAAGTTGCGTTTGGCAGCCTTTTGTGATAAGATGAAAGTATCTTGAAAGGAGGCGTTATATATGGATTATATTCCGTCCGTAACACCGGATATTGGTGAAGAGATGCTTGGAGCCGGTATCATTGGCGTTTTCTATCTGATCTATATGCTGGTCATGATGGCCATCAGCGTTGGCAGCTATATCTTCCAGTCGCTGGGCTTTTATGCTATTGCCAAGCGGCGGGGGATCAAAAAGCCTTGGCTCAGCTGGCTCCCTGTGGGCAATCTATGGATCCTGGGCTGTATTTCCGACCAGTACCAGTATGTGGTTAAGGGCCAAGTCAGGAATAAGCGCAAAGCCCTGTTGGTTTTGAACATTCTGATGTGGGTGGCGTTGATTGCGGTCTATGTTTTGCTTGCTGTGTTTGTCATCCAGGCTGTTGGTATGCCGGAAGGCGGAATGGAAACAGCAGAGGAAGTGGCAGCATTTATGGGCACTATGCTTGGAATGCTGGGACTCAGTGCTGTGGTGTGCGGATTGTCGATCGCTGTTATGGTCATCCTGTACATCGCGCTGTATGATCTGTTTACCTCCTGCGATCCCAAGAATAACATCCTGTACCTGCTTTTGAGTATTCTTGTGGGTCTTACGCCGATCTTTGTGTTCGTTTGCCGCAACAAGGATCTGGGCATGCCGCCCAGAAAGACGGATCCGGCAGCTTACATTCCCCAGGAACCGGTCGCAATGCCGCCATGGCAGCCTGTGGAATCCACGCCGGAACCTTGGGATACCCCCGAAGAATAACAAAAAGCCGCCCGTTGGGCGGCTTTTCTTATTTTCCGAGGGTAAAAAGCGTTTTTTCTACCCGCTTGTAGAGCAGCAGTGTGAGTATGGAAACAGACACACCCTTTACAACATTTAGCGGTGCTACGCAAAACAGCACAAAAGTGGTAATGTTTTCCACGCCTGCGTGGATCGCGGTACCCATTGATATGATAGTCTCCAGCGGCATTCCGTAAAGCTGGGCAAATTTCGGCAGCAGATAGATGGCATTGAAGGCGGAGCCGAATACACTCAGGATAACCGTTCCGGTCAGCAAGCCCAGCAATGCGCCCTTGCGGGTCTTTCGCAGATGGTAGACGATGACCGCCGGCAGCACAAAGCTGCAGCCCACGGCAAAATTGGCAAAGTCGCCAACGAATGCGGTGGAGGTGCCCTTCAGGAGCAATTTCAGCAGGATCTTAATACCCTCGCAGGCAACGGCTGCCGATGGCCCCAGATAAAATCCGCACAGCAACACCGGCAGCTCGGAAAAGTCCAGTTTGTAAAATTCCGGTGCCAGAAATACCAGCGGGAAGTCAAGAATATGCAGCACCGCTGCAATTGCTGCGCACAGACCGACAATGGTCACCCGTTTGGCGGTGCTGACGCTTCGCTTGCTTTTCAGAAACTGCTCAGAAAGCCGGGAAACCAGCGCCAAAGCGGCAATAATACCAATGCAAGCCAGTACGAAAGTCAGATTGCCCTGCAGATCACTCCACAATTTTTCCATAGTAACACCTCGCAAAAAACGCCCTGAGCATAGACTCAGGGCGCAGCTGTTGGGTGAAAAGGATCTTCTTTCATCCAGACTGTACTGTCGGTACCGGAATCACACCGGTTCTGCGATTGCTCGCTCGCGGACTTTACCGCCGGTGGGGAATCGCACCCCGCCCTGAAGACCTATGTGGTTTGCTAACACCATAGCATGAAGCCGGGGTGTTGTCAAGCGTTTCTTTTTGTGGTAGAATAACTTAAGCTGCCGGAGCAGTACCCGTTGGAGCCGCCGTTGCGGGCGGGACAGTGGCGCTTGGCGTGGTTGCTTCCTGTTTGGGCATCTTGAACCCGCGGACAACGCCCTTGGCGGCAGTGTCCGTCACATCGCCGCCGATGATCTGGTTTTTGTAGACCAGAAGTGTGGCATAGACAGGTTCCGTGGCATTGGGATAGTTGTTGATCTTGTAGACATAGCGCATAACGGTTTTGCCGGCGTAGGTACTCAGATCATATCCCTGAGATTTTTGCAGTTGGTTGTAGCGGTCGAATACATCGCTGGATTCCGCGGGGATGCGAACCTGACTGGATTCTACCGGACTGGTGGTCACATCCCAGCCGAAGCTTTTCAGAAACGCGACCCGGGCATCGTTGCCCGATACATTTGTGGAAGCGGTGGGCTGGCTGTCATTGCCGCCAAAAAGCATAACAAGTCCTACCACCAAAGCGATCACAGCCGCCAAAATCATGGCGATTTTTTTCTTATCGACCTTTGCGGTCATAACAAGCATATCAGATCCCTCCAGATAAGTGATTGGCATTACAGCCTATTCACTTGCGGACGAGGTTAGAACGGAGGAACAATGGAAAGACTGGACAAATTCTTGTGTGACAGCGGCGCGGGTACCCGCTCACAGGTGAAAGCGATCCTGAAATCCGGACGGGTGACGGTAGACGGTGCCGTGGAGCGGGACAATTCCCGGAAGATCGATCCGGCTGTGCAAACCGTTTGTTTGGACGGTGAGGTGCTGGGCGGCAGGCGGCGGATCGTCGTGATGCTCAATAAACCGGCGGGCTATGTAACAGCCACGGAGGATAAAAACGACCGGACAGTTATGGAGCTGCTGCCACTCGAGATCCGAATGCAGGATGTCAAGCCCGTGGGACGGTTGGATAAGGCAACGGAAGGACTGCTCCTCTTTACCAATGACGGCGATCTGCTCCACAGGCTGATCAGCCCCAAAAAGGAAGTTCCCAAGGTCTACTATGCCCGCCATGAGGGAAGGGCGACACAGGAGGATGTGGCTGCCTTTGAAGCGGGGCTGACACTGGCAGACGGCACCTGCTGCCTGCCTGCAAAGCTGGAGAGCCTGGGAGAAGGACAGAGCCGGATCACGGTTTGCGAAGGCAAGTACCACCAGGTTCGCCGGATGATGGCCAGCAGGAATATGCCGGTTATCTATCTGGAAAGACAGCACGAAGGTGACCTTTCTCTGGGGGATCTGCCCCGGGGAGCGGTGCGTGAGCTTACAGAGGAGGAATTGGCACTGCTGGAGTGAAATGTGTCAATACCGCCAAAAATGAGAGTATTTTTTGCAATAATATGTCAAAAGGTACTTGCAAATTGCGCAAAACCGATGTATAATAACGGTGCAATTTTGTGGAAAGCGCAGTTGTGCGAAAATATAAGGAGGCATGCAAAATGTCCAATAGTGTTTTTCAGAATGTGATCCTTCAGCTGAAGGAAGTATCCGATCGGGTATATGGTGTCGTCGATACAGAGGGCAGTGTGGTATCCTGTACGGATGTTACACTGCTGGGAGAGCGCTGGACGGATGCCGCTTTGAAGATCGCCAATTCCGGTGAAAGCATTGTTACCTTTGGTCAGAAGACATTTAAGGCCATTGTCAACAATGCCAATTTTATTGAGTATGCTGTTTTCTGCACCGGCAGCGACGAGGCTGCTAAGATCTGCTGCCAGATGGCATATATCGCGCTGAACGATGCCAAGGTCTTCTATGAGGAAAAGCACGACCGGGGCACCTTTGTAAAGAACATCATCATGGATAATATCCTGCCCGGCGATATTTATATCCGGGCCAAGGAGCTGCATTTCGCTACTGACGCGCCCAGAGCGGTATTTCTGGTTCGTCAGCCCGGCCACTCCGATGTGGCAACGGTGGATCTGCTGGCCGGCATGTTCCCGGATAAGTATCAGGACTTCGTTTTGAGCATTAACGAAACGGATATCGCAGTTGTCAAGCAGATCACCCCCAGCACCACCTCTGAGGATCTTTATAAGCTGGCCCGCTCCATGGAGGACTTGCTGAAGAATGAGCTGTTTGTCAAGCCGGTCATCGGCTTCGGCACTGTGGCAGAGCATCTGCGCAATCTGGCAGATTCCTATAAGGAAGCCCAGACTGCGATCGATGTGGGCAAGGTTTTCGATACGGAAAAGAGCATCATCAATTATGAAAATCTGGGTATCGGCCGTCTAATCTATCAGCTGCCTACGACCCTTTGTGAGATATTCCTGACGGAGGTATTCAAGAAGAACTCCATTGATTCTCTGGATCAGGAGACCCTGTTTACCATCAATAAGTTCTTCGAGAACAATCTGAATGTGTCTGAAACCTCCCGCAAGCTGTTCGTCCACAGAAATACCCTGGTATACCGTTTGGAGAAGATCAGAAAGCTTACCGGTTTGGATTTGCGTCAGTTTGACCATGCCATCGTGTTCAAGGTGGCGCTGATGGTACGCAAATATCTTTCTTCCCGGGAGAGCCGCTGAGAATTGTATTTTAGAGCCGCACGAAGGTGCGGCTCTTCTTTTCGGGCGCACCTGCCAAAAGCTTACAGAACTCTGTTTTTTTCCAATGCCGCATTGACATAACATCTGCAATGTGTTACAATTTGGTTACACTGAGTTTGGAGCGAACAATATGATCGAGTTTACTGACGTTGTAAAATCTTATTCCGTAGGCACCAAGGCTCTCAAGGGTGTTTCTATGCAGATCGAGGATGGCGAGTTCGCCTTTCTGGTAGGCCCTTCCGGTTCCGGTAAGTCTACGATTATTAAACTGATCACCGGCGAGCTGAAGCCCACCTCCGGTACCGTTCATGTCAACGGTTATTCTTTGGAGCGGATCCGCAAGCGGGAGATCCCTTATCTGCGCCGCACCATTGGTGTGGTGTTTCAGGATTTTCGACTGATCGAGAATAAGACCGTGTATGAAAATGTGGCCTTTGTTATGCGTGCCATCGGTGCCCGTGAGAAGGAGATCCGGGAGCGTGTTCCGTATGTCCTGAATCTGGTGGGACTGGATACCAAGAGCCGCCGCCATCCCGGCGAATTGTCCGGCGGTGAGCAGCAGCGTCTGGCAATTGCCCGTGCACTGGTCAATAACCCCTCTACCATCATCGCAGATGAGCCTACCGGAAATCTGGATCCTGCCAGATCGCTGGAGATCATGAGCCTGCTGATGGAGATCAATAATCTGGGTACCACTATGCTGGTGGTCACCCACGAGAAGGATCTGGTGGAGCGGTTCCCCAAGCGCGTGATCGCGATTGATGAGGGTGTCGTCATCAGCGACGGAATGGATGGGTATTATCATTATGAAAATCAGTAATATCGGATATTTGATCAAAGAGGGCATCCGTGGTATCTTCCTTCACGGCTTTATGTCCTTTGCTGCCGTGTGCGTTACGGTAGCCTGCCTGCTGATCGTGGGCAGCTTCTCCATTCTGACCTATAATGTCAGCATTATGGTGGAGGATCTGAATAAGACCAATGAGATCATGGTGTACGTGGAAGAGGATCTTCCTTTTTCCGAAGCCCAGGCCATCGAAAGTAAGATCCGTCAGCTGGAAAATATCTATAAGGCAGATCTGAAGAGCCGGGAACAGGCTTTGGAAGAGTTTATTGCCGACCATGAGGGCGATGAGGCTTTCAGCGGAGTGGATGCCAGCGATCTGCGGCACCGTGTTGTCGTGACGCTGGAGAACAATGACCTTATGGAACAGACGGTTGCAGAGATCGAGCAGATCAAGGGCGTTGCCAAGATCAATGCTGCTTTTGAACTGGCAGAGGGATTTGCCACGCTGGAGAATGTTTTGCGCATTGCGTCCATTGCGGTGATCGCGGTGCTGCTGATCGTCAGCCTGCTGATCATTTCCAATACTGTAAAGCTTGCTATGCACGAGCGCCGGGATGAGATCGCCATTATGAAGATGGTGGGTGCCACCAACGGTTTTATCCGGCTTCCCTATGTGGTAGAGGGCTTCACGCTGGGTATGCTGGGTGCTGCTGCAGCGTTCGGTTTGGAGTGGGTCCTGTATAACTGGCTGCTGCAGCAGCTGCACGAGGTGGATACGCTGAAGCTGTTCAGCTTTGTTCCCTTTGAGACCCTCTTGATCCCGATGGTAGCGACCTTCGTTGCAGCAGGACTGTTTGTCGGCATTGTGGGCAGCTGGACCTCTATTCGCAAGTTTATGGATGTTTAACCCTCGTAACAAAGGAGAATCGTGTTGAAAGACAGAAAATTTTGGGTATCGCTGCTGGCGGGCATCATGGCTGCCGTTATGATACTGGGCCTGATCGTAGGTATTTTGCCCCACGCGAGTGCTGCCAGCTCCAGTGAGATCAAGAATCAGATCGAGGAACTGGAGCGGCAGAATGAGGAACTGGAGGGGAAGATCGAGGAACTGAAAAAACAGCAGGCCGGCAACGCTTCTGAGGCAACGGAACTAATGGCGGAAAAAAACCTGATCGACCAGCAAATCGGCTTGCTGCACACTCAGATCTCCACTTTGAATGAGCAGATCGCTGCCTATACGCTGCTGATCGCAGATAAGCAGGAGGAGCTGGATGAAGCGGAGGCTCGTCTTGCGGAACTGAACGAGAAAAATAAAGAACGGATTCGTGCCATGGAAGAGGACGGAGCCATTTCCTATTGGTCGGTTCTGTTCCAGGCCAATAGCTTTTCGGATCTTCTGGACCGGCTGAACATGATCGAAGAGATCGCAGCCTCTGACCGCCGCCGTCTGAATGAGATGAGCGCGGCTGCCAAGAAGGTGGAAGAAGCCAAGATCGAGCTGGAAGCAGAAAAGGTGCTGCGGGAGGAGAACCGGAAGGAACTGACCGAAAAGCAGACAGAGTTGGAGAGCAAGGCACAGGATGCCCAGAATCTGTTGGCACAGCTGCTGGCCAAGGGCGAGGAATTCGACCGCCTGATGGAGCAGTATGAGGAAGAACAGAAGAATTTTATTGATGAGATCTCCCAGAAAGAAAAGGACTACGACGATGCCAAGTATCAGGAATGGCTGGCAACCTCCGTTCCTCCTACTACCAAGCCCCCGGCAGTATCCAGCGGCGGTGTGGGTGGCAGTGCCGTAGGCTCCAGCGGTGCTACCTGGCTGGTTCCCTGCGACTATTCCTATGTTTCCAGCCCCTATGGACCGAGAACGCATCCCATTACCGGTGAAAAGGGAAAAATGCACCATGGCGTTGATCTGGCGGGCTACGGCATCTCCGGAAAGCCGATCTATGCTACCCGCAGCGGCATCGTTTCTCTGGCAGGATGGTATGGCAGCGGCGGTTGGACGGTATCCATCGATCATAGGGATGGATATGAGACCTTCTACATGCATATGACAAATTACATAGTCAGCAAAGGCGAGTTCGTAACTGCCGGCCAGGTCATAGGCTATGTGGGCTCCAGCGGCGGTTCCACCGGCCCCCACCTGCATTTTGAGGTGCGGCTAAACGGCGCAAGCGTAAATCCAATGCTGTTTATTGGGTAATATATTTCCCACAGTCCTTTTGGATTGTGGGAAACCTGCTATGAGGTGTATTTATGAAGGCAAAGAAATTTTGGCATGTTATGTCCTATGTGCTGGTCGCGCTCCTTTCTGCGGCGATCGCGCTTGCGGTGGTTTTGGGATCGGGCCAGACCAATCGGCAAAAGCAATCCAAACTGGACGCACTGGAAGAATTGATACTAGAGCGTTTTATTGGCGAAGCGGATCCAATCTATATGGAAGATGCGGCAGCGGATGCTATGGTCAATGCACTGGGGGACCGTTGGAGTTATTATGTTCCAGCGGATCAGGTCGCTGCGCTTATGGAGCAGCAAAACAATGCCTATGTCGGCATCGGTGTAACCATTACCTTAAACGAAGATGAAACCGGGCTGCTCATTACCCAGGTGGCGGCAGGAGGCTCTGCCGAAGAAGCAGGCCTTTTGTCAGGAGATGTGATCGTCGCTGTGGCTGGAAAGCCTGTGGCGGGGCAGTCGCTGGAGGAGATCAAGAATCAGATCCGGGGCGAAGAGAATACTCAGGTGGAGATCACTGCCCAGCGGAAAGGCAAGCAGATCACAGCCATGGTCACCCGCAAACAGATCAAGGTGCAGGTGGCCACCGGTCAGATGCTGCAGGACAAAATCGGACTAGTCCGCATCGTAAATTTTAATGAAAACTGCAAAACGGAAACCATTGCAGCCATTGAGCAGCTATTGGAGCAGGGGGCAGAAAAGCTGATTTTTGATGTGCGCTTCAATGGCGGCGGTTCTGCGGCAGAGCTTGTAGCGATTTTGGATTATCTGCTGCCGGAAGGCCCATTGTTCCGCACGGAGAACTATGCAGGCAAGAAGACGGTGGAAACCTCCGATGAAAAGTGTCTGGAGCTTCCCATGGCAGCGTTGGTCAATGGAGAATCCTACTCCGCGGCGGAGTTTTTTGCGGCTGCGCTCAGCGAATATGAGGCTGCTGTGGTGATCGGCGAGCAGACCACCGGCAAGGGGTATTTCCAGTACACCTATATGCTTCCGGATGGCTCTGCGGTAGGCTTATCCGCCGGAAAATACTATACCCCCAATGGTGTCAGCCTTGCGGAAAAGGGCATTACGCCGGATGTGGTGGTTCCGGTGGATGAAGAAACGGCCAATGCCATCTATGCGGGAATGCTGAAACCGGAAGAAGATCCCCAGATTCAGGCTGCTGTTAAGGCACTCAACGGAAATTGATTTGTTCACAGGGACGGCGGCAGCGCCGTCCCTGTTATTCTCTTCAAAACCGTTCAAAAACTTCAAAAAGCACCTTGACTGGAAGAAAAAAGTAAACTATAATATTGGGAGCTATGGACATTTTTATCTGAGAAAGGATTTTGAATATGGCAAAGGAATTTAAAATTACAAGTCTGCGTCTGCAGGATCTGGAAAAGGAACTGAACTATCTGAAAACTACCCGCGAGCGTGAGATCGCTGCCATGATCGCAGAAGCCCGCTCTTACGGTGACTTGTCTGAAAACTCTGAGTATGATGCCGCTAAGAACGAGCAGGCCAAGCTCTATGGCCGTATTGCGGAGATCGAGGATATCCTGTCCCATGCCGTTATCATTGAGGATGAGAACGAGGCCACCGGCCGCGTGGGCCTGGGCTGCACTGTGGTCGTTGAGGATGTAAAGACCGGCAAGCAGACCACCTACCGCATTACCGGCTCTCAGGAAGCAAATCCCATGGAATACAAGCTGTCTGATGATTCTCCCTTCGGCCGCGCTGCTGTTGGCAAGTCCGCAGGCGATACCTTCACTGTCAATGCCCCTGCCGGCTCCTATGAGATGAAGGTCATCAGTGTTTCTCGTGAGGGCTAAGCTATGGCGAAGTTTGTACCGCAGGCAGAACTGCCTGTTTCCGAGCAGGCTCAGATCCGCCGTGAAAAGCTGGCGGCCCTGCAGGCTGAGGGCAGAGATCCCTTTGTTCAAACCAAGTTTGATTTTAATGCAGACTCTGCTGCCATTAAGGCAGATTATGAAAGCTATGAGGGTAAGCTCGTCCGTGTAGCAGGCCGTCTGATGAGCAAGCGCGGCCAGGGTAAGGTCATGTTCTGCGATCTGCAGGATGCTACCGGCCGTATCCAGCTGTTTGTCAAGATCGACGAGCTTGGCGAGGAGGAGTATAACCGCTTCAAGAAGAACGATATCGGCGATATCGTCGGTGTTGAGGGCGAGATTTTCAAGACCAAGACTGAGGAGATCTCTGTTCGCGCTAAGAATGTGATCCTGCTTTCCAAGTCCCTGCTGCCCCTGCCCGAGAAGTATCACGGCCTGACCGATAAGGAGACCCGCTTCCGTCAGCGCTATGTGGATCTGATGGTGGACCCCGAGGTCAGACAGAATTTTGTGATCCGTTCCAAGTTCATCAAGTTCATGCGGAGTTACCTGGATAACAGGAACTATATCGAGGTGGAAACTCCGGTTTTGAATACCATTGCCGGCGGCGCTTCTGCCCGTCCTTTCATCACCCATCATAATACGCTGGATATCGATATGTACATGCGCATTGCCACCGAGCTGCCTCTGAAGAGGCTGATCATCGGCGGTATGGATCGTGTCTACGAGATCGGTCGTATCTTCCGTAATGAGGGTATGGATCCCAAGCACAATCCCGAGTTTACCACTGTTGAGCTGTATCAGGCCTATGCCGACTTCCACGATATGATGGATATCGCTGAGGGCATCCTTTCCGGTGCTGCCAAGGAGATTCTGGGCACCTACGAAGTGGAATGGATGGGTGAGAAGATCGATCTGACTCCCGGTTGGCGCCGCTTGACCATGGTGGACGCTGTTAAGGAGTATGTGGGTGTCGACTTTGGTGCTATTACTGACGATGCCGAGGCGGTTGCTGCTGCCAATGCCGTTGGTGTTGAGCTTGCCGACGCTGCTGAGAAGACCTGGGGCAATGCTCTTTATGCCTGTTTCGACCAGAGAGTGGAAGAGCATCTGATCCAGCCCACCTTCATCACCATGTACCCTGTGGAGGTCAGTCCGCTGACCAAGCGTTCTCCCGCCGATCCCCGGCTGACCGAGCGTTTTGAACTGTTTGTCTGCCACAGTGAGCTTGCCAATGCTTATTCTGAGCTGAATGACCCCATCGACCAGCGGGATCGCTTTATGAAGCAGGTGGAGCAGCGCGAGCGCGGTGACGATGAGACTGAAATGCTGGATGAGGATTTCCTCAACGCCATGGAATATGGCATGCCTCCCACGGGCGGCATGGGCATGGGCATCGACCGCTGTGTCATGATGCTTACCGGCACCGATACCATCCGCGAGGTCATCCTGTTCCCCACAATGAAGCCGCTGGACTAAAAACCGCCTTGTAAACTTCGGAATACACCGAAAAAACAAGGAAAACAACCGTTTTCAAGGCTTATTTGTGGATGCGATTGACAACCACGATTGGTTTTACCAAAAATTTACCAAAAATGCAGAAGAAAGTGCTGTCTTTGGACGGCACTTTCTTTTTGTTCTTAGCTTGAAATTCACAGGTGGTAGCAGTATAATTTTAGTAGAAAAAATACTAAAGGAGAGATATTGGTATGAATAATGCACGGAAGTTTTCCGTTTTTATTAGCTCTACCTATGAAGACCTTAAAAATGAAAGACAGGCATTGATGGGGGTAGCGCTTGAGAATAATTTCATTCCTGTTGGAATGGAACAATTTCACGCTGCACCTACAAGTCAATGGAATGTAATAACAAAGATGATTGATGAGTGTGATTTCTACCTTCTTGTTATTGGAGGACGGTATGGCTCAATCGACGAGGAAGCGGGTATAAGCTACACGGAGAAAGAATATGATTATGCAAAAGCCAAAGGCCTACCGGTTCTTGTATTGATTAAGGAGTCTTCGGCTATTACTGCAAGCGAGCAGGATACCGGAGAAGACAAATTTGAAAAAATGAAAAAGCTGGATGAGTTCAGAGAAAAGGTAAAAAATGGTGGTAACACTGTTGACTTTTTCACAGACATAAACAGCTTGAAGTATAAAGCGTCACCGACATTTAGGAATGCTGTTAATTATGTCGATGAGGATGCCGGATGGGTTCGGTATCGAGATATTGTGGCAGTAATTAATGAAGAAGCGGAAGGACGGAATAAGGCCAATACTGAACAGGGGGAGCATCAACAGAAAATGTTGGAAGAGATGAAAGAGATGCTTTCCCAATTTGGAGGAAGACTTGCTGAGATTGAGAATAACCAGTTAACCTGGGAGGAGATTCCCACAGTGACGAGTGAAGATATCGATAGGCTGTTTCAGGTTGAAAATGAAACCTTAACTGTCGGGAATCCGGTGGGTGATACACCTGTTATAGGTCAAGAGGATGTTGGCAATATCCCAGTGGATTCTGCTTTCCTGTTAGTGTATGCAGCTGATGGTGATGGTCGGATTATCAAGACACAGACACTCAGCTCACCTACACAGATTACCACATCCGGTAAGCAGTTTATGGCTGATAACTCGAAAAGAG
Source organism: Faecousia sp. (assembly GCA_045576415.1). Taxonomy (GTDB): domain Bacteria; phylum Bacillota; class Clostridia; order Oscillospirales; family Oscillospiraceae; genus Faecousia. Next base: position 37,766 of record JAZNGJ010000120.1, read on the forward strand.
AATCTGCAAGATGGGTTGAAGCGTTGGACCGACTTATAAAGTGGGGATGGGTTAAGGCAGTCGGGTATAAAGGTGAAATTTTTGAATTGACGGGTACTGGTTACAGTAAAGCAGACTGGTTGAAGGATGGTATGGGAATCGATACGTCAAAAGACCCGCTTGACGAGCTAAAAGAGTTTGAATGTTGATATATTGAGAGGAGCAGGGCCTGTGGGTCCTGCTCTTTCTTGTGCATAAGAAATCCCCCGGCGGCGGGTGCCGTCGAGGGAAGATATCAATCTATAAGGTCCTCGACTTCGCAGCCGAGGGCTTTGGCGAGGCTGATAACCACATTGACCTGGGCTTTGCTCAGGTCATTTTGTTTTTGTTCGTAGAGCTGCACCATGCGTAGCGCAACGCCGGAGGCATCACTGAGTTGCTGCTGGGTAAAGCCCCGGGCTTTCCGGATGGTATGCAGCTTGGATTTTCGGGCTTCTTTGTTGCGCCGGATAATGGCATCTGCGGATTCAACGAACTTGCTGTTATCAGCTTCGTGGTGAATATACATGGAGAAAACGGTGGAGAGAGTCAGTCCATCTGCAACAATGTCTTCGAACCGTCTGCCGCTCTGCCACTGATAGTAGGCAAAAATCCAACCAGCCCAATACTCACGACCCTTGAAATCCGGGTGAGAGGGGGCGATGCCGGGGAGGGCAATGTTGGTTGCCTTCAGAACCGCTTCTGCCAGTTCAAAGCCGGACATGCCAGTAATGTATTTTGGATTGCCTTTTTCAAACTTGGAGGCCACGCCGGAGGAAATAAACCAACCGAAAAATTCATCCGGGTCATAGCCGCAATCGCACACAGCATACTCGACCATATCGCCGAGGTTCTGCATAGCATCATCCAAGTACGACTCGTTGTAAGCGCTCATCATCGTTTTTCCACCTCTGTCTGATGATATCAAGAATGTAGGTTTCGGTCAGGATAGAGCCGCGGCCCTTTTCCTTCTGAAATTCGTCCCGTGCAGCGGTGTCCCGAGCCAGCTTCTTGGGATAGTAAATTTCTTTGGGAGCAGCGATTGCTTCCTCAAAGGAAATGGAGTCAAATGCCTTCTGAGATACGGCAACAACCTGCTCACCCAGCTTGCCCAGCACCATAGCACGCTCCAGCTGGGAGAGGGAAATGGTATTGTTCAAAAATGCGGATGCGAAGGAGAAATAGGAGTCATCAGCCCGGTAACCCTTGATAACGTCATAGCTTTTATAGTCAATGCCGAAGTTCTTGAAAATGTAGTCCCGAGCCTGCCGAGCCACATCGCCGCCGATGCGGAACTTCCGGTTTTCCAACAGGATAGCAAGCCAGTTCAGGATGTTATAGTCACCACCGGTCAGGCTCAAAACCGTCAGGTCAGACGTATCCAGCGTATATTTATTGGCATAGCCGTCCGTCTCAGCGGAGCAGGCCCATTCTTTTGCCAAATCCAGCGTTTCCGTGCAGTAGAAACCCAGGCCGTAATCGTTGTTGGGGTTGCCAACACCAAACTGCGGCTTCTCAATGATTACCGGAGAGCCGTGATATATAGTTAGTTTGCTCATAGCAAACACCTCCTATTAGTATCGTTCTAACGATAGTTCTCTATTTGCTATCATTATATCGTTGCAACGATAGTTTGTCAATAGCGTTTAGAAAAAACCCTCGACAGCAATCGCCATCGAGGGAGGCATGAGCCTATTTGATTTCTTGTTCCAAACCTTTGAATAGCTCAGAATGGAAGAACTCGTCAATTGTGATACCCAAACCATCGCAAAGTTTCTTAATCGTGGATACAGTTGCACTGTTATTACGTCCACTGACGATATTATTTACGGTCGATTGCGTAACACCGCTTATGCTACTTAACTTATTGATGGATATGTCGCGTTCCTCGCAAAGTTGAATAATTCTTTGCCGCACAGCTTCTCCTACAGTCATTGGTATCACCCCTTTTATGTAAATGATACCGATTGGGTCTTGAAAAGATTACCTCTTTTGAGTTAAAATAACTCAAAAGGGGTGAAAATATGAATGTCTGCACTTTTTTCGGGCACAGCGACTGCTATCGGTTGGATGAAGATATGCTACAGCGCACAATCGAAGACCTTATTGCGCAAGGCGTAGATACCTTCTATGTAGGTAATCACGGCAACTTTGACAGCGCAGTCTTTTCCTGCTTGATGAGACTGAAGAACATTTACCCGCACATCTCCTTTGCGGTTGTCCTTGCGTACCTTCCTACACAGAAATCAGAGTATGACCTTTATCATGGATACAGTATGTATCCGGAGATAGAAGAAGGCCCACAGCGCTTCGCCATCGAGCGAAGAAACAAGTGGATGATTCAGGCTTCGGATTGGTGCGTCGTACAAATCGACAGAACTTTTGGCGGCGCGTACAAATTTGCACGCATGGCAAAGAATCACGGTTTGCAAGTTATCAACCTTGGTAGCGTGACCATAGAGGGGAATCCACGCAGGAGGAAGAAAGAATGAAGAGAACCTTGTGCACAAGCATTTTTCTGATAATGCTGCTGACTGCTTGTTCCGCACCGGCGCAGCAGGTGCTGCCAACTACAGAGTTGAGCGGAGACTATACATATGGTGTTTACGAACTGGATTTCCATATTGAGCGTATGTCAGGCTGGCCGTTTGAGAGTTGGGACGTTGTCTATACATATAATGACGAAGTAATCGAAAGCGGACACCAAGTGCTGCTGTCTGTCGAAGTGTTTACCTTCTATTCCGTCCGGGTGGAAATGATTGAACGGGACAATCCCAAGAATTCTTTTAGCGTCACCTTTCCGGTTGCCATCTGCGATGGCGGCTCCGGTAGGACGGAGATAACGGTTACTGGCAGCAATGGCAAAACCGCAACATTCAAAGTGACCTGTAAAGTGACTCAGGTAGGGAAACGATGATTTATACACAAGGCATAAAAATGCCCAGGCTGTTGGCGCAGCCTGGGCTTTTGATTGGTGGTTCTCTTCGCAGTGAAAAGGTGTTATTAGAATGTATATAGCTACATCGGTATCATCTCATTTCTGTTCGGACCGTAGTTACGGAAGCTGGTCAGCGAGTACAGCGGTTAGGACAAGAACTGCAACTTTGTGCATTGCGCGTCCTTCACCGATTGCTGGGTCAGAACCGACTAATTCCTGACTCCAGTTCGTATAAGAATTGCTTATACGCTGCAGGTTGCTTGACCACCGAACACCGCGGCTGGCAAGACCCGGTTTATCAAAGCCAACAGGAACGGCATAGGTCGTAAAAACACGCCCATTGGGTTTCCTGTGCACCTGTCTGATTATGGCAAAAACGCTTTTGGCCAAAGATTTCAGCCGAAGCATTTCCTGCTCTCCAATAGGACCTTTTCGCATTGCAATTTCGTCCAGAAACTGGCGAATTACGGCAGTTTCGCTTACAGAGTTGAAGAGGTCGTGGACAAGGATTTTTCCATCGACGTCCATTGGCTCAATAGCCGGGAGTTCCGGCTGAGCGTACGTTAAAACCTTCTCGTAGAAAGAATCGAAATTTGACTTTTCCACAAAACGCCGGATGTCATTGGTGGCTTCATCAATGGTGACGATTGGCACTTGCTTGTCCAGCAAGTTGTAGAGCTTGCGCAATTCGGCTTCGTCATCGTTGTTCCGGCTGGTTTCGGCACAAGAGACGATGAGCGTACCATCCTGCTTTTCCATTTTGAAGAAGAAACGCGTGTGTGTATCATCTTCGTATTCCTTGACCAAAGTAATAATGGATTCGCTGATACCAAAGCTATCAGCAAAGAAGCCATCGCCCTTCCGGATGAAGAAAACCTTATGCCGGTCACCCTGGGCATCCTGAATCAATGCGTTGATGAATTCATCGGTTAGCGAGGCATCATCTTTAGGGTCGATTCCTTCATCTTCTGCGGTTGCATCCATCGTATCCATCAAAGCCTGCGATAGAACGTCGTACAGGGCGCGAAGGGGACCGGTGTTGTCGGCTGCAAGCCATTCGACGGACCGCATCTCCACCTCGCTCTTCTCCAGATTCGTTGCCTGGAGACAGTACTGACAGTACTGCTCGGTTTCTGCTTCCGCGACCAGTGTGATGATGAGCTTGTTCTGTTTATCTTCCAAGCGAAAGCCAGGGTGTCCAGCTCCGCAGTCGGAGCAGTATGTCCATGGATTTTTGGTTCCAGCAGCGGTGAGCTCCCGAATCAGATTGTCGACCGGTGTTTCGGTGGTATGGACTCCCCCTTGGATTTCAAGTTCAAAGTTAGTCATAGTAAGTAGTTCTCCAATCGTAAAATATTTGATGGCCGAAGCCTATCATTTGAGGTGGGGTTTACAGGAATAACAGCAAATTCGCAATGATATCGGACGCAACCTTCACGCGAATTTCGTGATACGCCAGACCTTCGTAACGGTCCTTTCTGATGATGATATGGGCATTGGCCCATTTTGCGATGGGCTCGGTAGCAATGTGTCCATATAGCTGTCCATCTGCCTTTTTCAAAGAGAATCCGTCCAGAATAAGCGGGCTCTCTTTGATACGAGCAAACTGGATTAGCTGCACGAGATTTTTAACCTGTTGGGAGCGACGCTGCCACTCTGGGGAATCATGGCTGATGTCAAAACTGACCATAGACGGCTGGGACATCAGTTTGTCCAAGATTTCCTGCACGGTGACGGAGCGAAATACATCAATCACCTTTAGGCAGCGGTCCTTCGTCTCGCCAACAGAAAGCTGTGAACCGGTGCTCTTGTCGGGGACGTTTCCGTAGATGTCGGAATGTTTTACCAATGCGCTAATCCACTTGTACAGGTGGGCAAAATGCTTTGGATTTTCAGGATTTCCATCAAACTCCTGGAGGGTATAGATGAATTTATCTTTTGTTTGATAGCTCATAAAGATGACGGGGCATTTTAGATGTAGGTAGGTACTGAGCCGGATAAGGCTGGTACCGGTAATGCCTGTTGAGACGAAGGTACCCCACGGGGCATTTTTTTCGCGCGTCCACTTGATTTTGGGGGAGTCGCTTTTCAGGTCCTTGAGCAGCTGCCTTGCAAAGCAGCAGACTTCTGCTTCGGTGACGGTCTCACCTTGGGTGGTTTGAAGAATGAGTGTTCGTTCCATAGTTAATGGCTCCTTTTTCGTATTTGATATGTTTACGCAGCGCGGTGCGCTGACGGTGATGAGGGTACTACCAATCCCGGACGGTCCCGGGAAGAAAGGTTAGAACCGGGGTCCGGGACGGTAGTGTGAAACGGCGTGCAGATGCTGGCGTGGGTAACGTGCCGCCAGCAGTCACGGTATTATGTGCCGCCAGATTTGATTCATGAATCTGCGATGAGTCAGGAGACTCGCTGTATTATCGGATACAGCAACCGGTATTGTAGTGCGATAACAGTAAAGGAGACGTGCACGCCGCAGGGTAATAAGTTTAGGACTCATATCGTCTTTGAACTTAATTACATATAAATTATGGCATTTTGGCGTTATGCGTAACTCCAGAATGACAAAAAGAGAGCGATTGCTCGCTCTCTTTTAGAAACTAAATTCGTCCTGCTTATCGGCTTGCAGGTCTTCCTGAAACTTTGCGCACAGGTGCTCCTGCTCGGTGTCTGCCAGTGTGCCCATCAGATTGAAGATATTGCCGAGGCTATAGCACAGTTGTGCAGTGGTTATACGGAGCTTGTGCTGCGCCTCCTTCAGATAAGATACACTGGCAAGCAGGCCGACACGCTCGATGTCGAGCTCGGTGACTTCTGCGCTCAGCTCGTCTCTTTTGCGCATGAGGTCTAAGTACTCTTGCAGGGTAGGGGTTTCGTTCATACCGGGTCCTCCTTAATATGTTATATATACAATTATGACCGATTGGATTTTTCTTAACGGGTACTTTCGTCTAATTCCTCCAATGTTTTGAGTGCGTCCAAAGCTTTTGCGGTATCGGTACGCGTTATGATTTCGTCCATCACGGAGTGGTTTCCGATACGGATGCTTTTTAAGTATTTGAAGAGGCCGTGGAGGGGCAAGAACAGTTCCGCTAACCGCCCCAGCGCCTTCTGCATCAGATTTTGGCGCATGGTTAATACTTCCACTTCCTTCTGCAGTTCTGCCGCTTCCTGCGCCTTCTGAGCCACCTGAGATTCGATTTCAGCGCTTCTTTTTTCAAGAACCTGCATTTCCTGCAAGGCCTGGTCGCGCTGATACGTAACAAGGTCTTTTCCTGCTCGGGACGAATCTCTTGCAACACGTTCAATTTCAAGACCGTAGTCTTGTTCACAAATGTCTGCAAATATATCGCGAATTTCTTGCGAGAACTGCATTTGGCGATTGTTGCAGCGCGTTTCAGCAGAATCGTCCTTTGGTAATGGAACACCGGCAGCTTTCATGCCTTGGGTGATAGAAACCTTTAGACCATCCTTGTCAGTGCACACCCAGCAACATCTGAAGTGTATGTGAGAACCCTCGCCATCTTCACCAATTCCCAACTCGTCTCGATGCAAACTGGCCGAGAGCGGGATGAAATTCTTTGGATATTTTTTCTGTAATTTGGATATCAGTTTTAGCGTGGCATCGTGAAGGACATCGCTTGATGCGTGATTGTCTTGGTTCCCGATGTAGATGAGGTACTCATCTGGGCAGCCTTGGACAGAGGAATAGTACTGCCTCAATGTTCTGACCTTTTCTTTGTGGCGCCGAGCGATATATCGGTCGTTTATCGCCTTAAGACGTGTCTTGAAGAGCTTTTCATACACGGACAGTTCGTGCGCTTGAATGTCCGTGGGCTTTTCGTAATGCAGCTCGCCGTTGTCGTCCACCTCGAATTTTATATATCTATTCAGGTGCGTGCGTGTTTGGTCAATATGAGGAGCTTTGTCCAAGTTGAATTTTCGGTCGAGATGCCGGGCAGAGTAGGCTACGCCGGCGGGGGTTGTTTTGCCTTTATGAGTGGTAATTCTTAGTGCCATAACTTACCTCCTTAGTTGTTCTTGATAAGATAATGACAGTGCGTTGGACCTTGTAAAAAGGGGGTGCGCTTTTTCAATACGCCATACTACAAAAACGCAAGAAAACTGCATTTTTGCATGGCGCTCTTTCCAGAGGGGAGGCTGTCTGCCGAATCCTTTGCGGATAGCACTCTTCCTGAGAGGCCAATTTTGCATTGGATAGCACTCTTCCAGAGGGGCCCTTGCAGGGGGCCCCACAAAGCGGGTATGTGCCTCCCGGCGGGCTCCTACGCGGAGTGCCACACAAATTTTTCTCATCACAACACCCACACCTTTTCCAAGGTGCAGTTGTTGTTCTTCCAAAAATGTGCGTGAATCACCTATATAAATGCGAAAAAGGGGCTTGTGTACAAGAAAACCCCAAACCCCTCATTTATATAAGTGTAAGGCTTTTGCTGGGGAACTTCCGATGCTTCCTTCTGCATCGGCACTTCTCAGCCAAAAAGCCAACCTAAAATAGGAAAACACGAAAGTGAGACACCACATGCTTAAGGAAATTATTGAACAAGAAAGTCTTCAAATTGAACACATTGACATCGATACCCTTGACGATATCGATTCTCCGGTCACACCATTAGAAAATCCGTTAGACCCGCAGTTTGAAAATCATCAAGCACAGGCGCTGAGCGCGTTCTTGAAAACATCCGGCAAAAAGGTGGCACCCATTGATTTTTATAGTGACGTTTTTCCGAAGGGGGCTCTTGCTGATTCTTCCGCACGGGAAAAAGGTAAATATGCCGGACGCATTTTTAGAGACGGTGAGCTGAGCCAGTATGTAAATGATGATATGGCCGAAATTATGAAGTGCACGCCTGACCAATCCGCAGAAATGAATTGCATTGCCTATATAGGTCAAGGCAAATCCTCCAAGGAAGCTTTTGAACTTTATGCGATGATTTTCCGTGTGCTGTTGCCAGAGGAAGTCAGGCCGTGGTATGTCAAATCGCGTTTGGAATCAATGGAGTTTGTGCCGGACCGATTTGGTATGCTGCATCCCCGTACACCGCGAATTTGTCCTACATACATTTTGACCGACCCAAGTTGTGAGTCTGTATACTTCTGTTACATTCTCAAGGACCCGATTCCAATGTTCCATCACCTGCACAAAAAGCTGCAACGTCTGTACGATGCGCTCTCCCGCGCTATCCATAAACTCTGGGATATTGGTTATTGGGACGACCTTCAGCAGCGCTTTACATACACCTATGAATGTAAAAAACCAATGCCGGAAAGCATCTTTCAACGATATCCTGTGGTTGGCTCTAAATTAGGGGATGGGGAATGCGTTGCTTACAAAGTGGGGCAAAAATATGATTTGGATGAGCTGAATACTCTGGTGCCGAAGGTGAGCCGCGTTGAATTATACAACCCAACGATGACTTTGGAGGAAGCCAAAGAAAAATATCAGGATTGGCATAGACGGCGTATAGAGCAACATAGAAAGCCCTCCGGGAGCAGGACATTTCATGTGCCACCCATAGTCTACTCTTCCTTCATAGAAGATGTGGTGATGGAAAACGCGGACACCATTCAGCTGGGTGTATTTGAAGCGCTGGCGGCTTATGCGGTAAAATCGAATATTTGTGAAGAAACATTCCTTCTGGATATGGATTTCTTACACAAAGTTTTGTCTGCCCGTTTTGATGAAAGGGATATCCTCGAACATAAACACAATGCCAAAGAGGAATATGAAGAAAAACCTTTGGGGCTGTTTTATGCCAAGACGATAGAAATAAGCGAATGGATTGGCATACCAATTAATCCTAATGACAGAAAAGGTTTGACACAGAAAGAGCACCTAAAGCAGCTACATGAATCGCAATCTTCGGAAAAGATGGTGGTTGCGTGGTTCAAAGATAATCCCGGTGGGTCACAGACGCAGTGCAGCAAGGAACTGAACATCTCCCGTAAGACGGTTTCCAAATGGTGGCCGTCTCGCAAAAAGAGAGAAAAAACAAAAAAAGAAACTCCGGTCAAAAATCCTTGCCCGATTTGTGGTACAGAAATGGTTAAAACCAAAGTGGGGCCTCACTTTTGGGAGCAAAAGTCCAAATTCTATGCTCGAATCGACAAAGACTGCCCCAGCTGCAAACATCATATTAAAGGTAAACCATATCCTTGCCAGCGCTCAGATTGATTCCTTTTTGGGTACAATGGGGGTGCGATTTCAGAAAATGTAACCTCTATTGATAATAAATGGTGGAAGTCATTAATGTGGACGACAGCGAGACGCAACGCAAGTGTGGGAGCCATCGAGCCATAACTTAAGTATGGGTTCCACACGACCGCTTGCTTTTGTGTGATTTGCACCGGAACGCAAAACCAAAAAAGCAAGTGGTGCGCGGCGGAGGAAGGGGACACAGCGGCAACCGGGCGCCACGGCGAAGACCGGGTGCATAACGGCAACCGGTTGAGCTGCGGCAGAGAGCCAATAAGACAAGCGTGCGCAGCGGCAGCTGTGTGAATACGTCGAGCGTGTCGGCACCCCTAACTGCAACGAGCGTAACGCCGGAGGCCTACTTTTGTGTTTGGCATTCAGCGAGTTGCAGTAATGCAAAAGAGTCGCAATTTATTTGCGACTCTACCGAAGAAAAATGCACCGTATTCGATAGACTGTATTTCATATATCCATACCACCCGAGCTCGGATAGAGGCACGAAATCCGAGCAGCCATGCGGCTTGGAGCTATAGAATCACGGAAAAGTTTGCAAAACTATTGCAAAAATGCAATAAGAACGCTATACTGATAGTATGAATTGTCATACCCATTAGGCAACTATGCAAGGAGGCATCCAACTATGAGTTTTAGTGCAAGCATTAAGAAAATCCGTCTTGACGCTTTCATGAGCCAGCAAGATTTTGCTAAGGCACTTGGAGTATCCTTCACTACCGTAAATCGGTGGGAAAATAACAAAGCCCGTCCCAGGTACGAGGCTATGAAGGCCATTGATACCTTCTGCCAGGAACGGGGCATTGACTTCGATATTAAGAAAATCCGCGAAGCCTAAATAATAAGTCCGGATTATTGGACACAACCATCTGTACAATATAGGCGAAACCTGTAAAAGGAGACATATACAATGCGTGAAGTAACCAACGTTGGCATTAACATAGCCGAGAAAGCAACCCTTATCTGGAATGTTGCGGATATGCTCCGCGGCCCCTTCAAACCCCACGAATATGGCCTGGTCATCCTGCCTATGACCGTTGTGAAGCGGTTCCACGATTGCCTGCTGCCCACACATGACAAGGTATTGGCTACCTACGAGAAGGTTAAGGACCTGGAAGTGGTGGACGGTTTTCTGACCCGGGCCTCCGGTTACCAGTTTTATAACATCTCAAAGTATACTTTTGAGACCCTGCTGGCAGACCCGGAAAACATCGAGGCGAACTTTAAAGATTACCTGGCCGGCTTCTCCGGCAACGTGCAGGATGTGCTTGCTAAGTTTGACTTTGATAATATCATCCGTCGCATGGTGGAGAGCAACACCCTTTACCTCGTTATCAAGGAATTCAACTCTCCCAAGGGATATCTGGGCCCGGATAAGATATCTGCCGTGGATTGCGGCTACGTCTTTGAAGACCTTGTCCGCCGTTTCAATGAATCCTACGGTGAGGAAGCAGGAGCGCACTTCACCAGCCGGGATATTATCTATCTGATGACCGACATTCTGCTGTCTGATACCAAATTCAACGGACAGAATATCACGGTTTACGATATGGCGATGGGAACCTCCCAGATGCTCTCCTGCATGGAAGAGCGCATCCATGCTCTGGACGAGGATGCAACTGTCACCTGCTTCGGTCAGGAGTTCAACCCCTCCACCTTCGCCATTGCTAAGGCGGATATGATGATTCGTGGTGGCGACCCTAATAATATGCGATTCGGTGACACCCTTTCTGACGACCAGTTCAAGGGGTATCGCTTCGACCGGATTATATCCAACCCGCCCTTCGGCATCGACTGGAAGCGGGAGCAGAAGGCGGTGGAGGCGGAAGCCAAGCTGGGCGAAGGCGGACGCTTTGCTCCCGGACTCCCCAAGATTTCCGATGGTCAGCAGCTCTTTGTCCTCAATGGCCTTGCGAAGCTTGCAGAAGACGGCAAAATGGCAATTGTCCAGAATGGCTCTCCGCTGTTCTCTGGTGATGCCGGCTCCGGTCCTTCTGAAATTCGCCGCTATATGCTGGAAAATGACTGGCTGGAAGCAATTATCCAGCTCAGCACCGACCAGTTTATGAACACCGGTATCTCTACATACATTTGGGTGTTTAATAAGGACAAGCCCAGCTACCGTGCTGGCAAAGTGCAGTTGATTGATGCATCTCACTGCTATGAAGCCAGAAGAAAATCTATCGGCACCAAGCGCAATGACATTACGGACCGCTGCCGGGCACTGATTGTGCAGGCTTATGGCGAATTTACCGAAGGTATTTTCGGCGACAAGAACGGCATCTACTGCGAATCCAAGATTTTCGACTCTGTGGAGTTCGGCTATAACAAAATTGTTGTGGAGCGTCCCTTGCGGGATGAGAGCGGTAATTCTGTTCTGAAAAAGGGTAAGCCTGTGGCGGATTCTTCTCTCCGGGATACGGAAAATGTGCCGCTGGTGGAAGATATCGACGCGTACTTTGCCCGTGAGGTGCTGCCTTACGCACCGGATGCATGGATTGATAAGACCAAAACCAAGGTGGGATACGAAATCCCTATGACCCGGTATTTCTATGAATATCAAAAGCCAGAGGATTCGGAAAGTATTTTGAGTAGAATCATCGGACTGGAAAAAGAAATCAGCGCAAGCTTGGAGGGAATTCTCCATTGAGTAGCTATACTTCGAACTTACTGTGCCATTTTGTTGGACGCTCAAAGGCAAATGATGACGAACGATTTGAACTGCTGTTAACCATTATTAAGGGCGGAAAACTGATTGCTAACCTTTCAAATCCGGGCCAACCGGAAAGTACGTTTCAGGGTGGATACCAATGCGAACATGTCGGCGAGGTCTTCGGCAGATGTGATTGCGTATGCTTTTGCGATATACCGGACCTTGGGCTGAAGATTCACACCAATAAATATAGCAAGTTTGGCATGGGATTTGAGAAAACATTTATTGCGGAACAGGGCGCCCATCCTGTAATGTATGTACCCAAAAACTATTCCATAGCGGAACACGGAGATGGCTCAGATACAGGAAAATCGTGGACACCGAGAAACCCGGAGCAATACTTTCCTTATCTCTTGCAACTTGCTACCAGCCTTCTCCCGCTGATGGAAATTGGATATATAGGTGTAGACTTGTCCCAAAGGGAGAGTATGCTGAAAGCTATGGGATTAGGTAATCACTTAAGCCTTTTCAATGAAGGTGTCCGTAAAATGTTTTTTGAGGGCAAATATCACCCCCTTTTATTTAGCTTGATACAGGGCATTTCAAATCAGATGGCCTATGTCAAGTTGTATGATGCAACATTGCCGGACGACCATCCGGACAATTATTACATGGAGCGCGAGTGGCGGAGCTTAGGAAATATCAATTTCACAATCGATGATATTAAGACGCTTTATTTGCCCAATAAGGAGTATATATCCAAATTTATAAAAGAGTTCCCTAAATTTAAAGGTGATATCTTTTTGTTTGAGTGAGCATTCGTAAGGGAGGTGTGACCGTGAAGCAGCATTTTGAAAAGCAACTGGATGAAATGGTACTGGCTGATGTCCAGTCCCGTCCGTATACCGTCTGTTTCTCGGCCGATAGTCTGAAACACTATCCTGCACGCCTATATAAGTACCGCGATTGCCACAAAGAGCACAATTTTACAATGATTGAAGAGGGGTACTTATGGGCGGATAATCCTGCTAATTTCTATGACCCGGTTGACTCTTTGGTAAATCACAAACTGCGAAGCGAATTGCCGGCTATTCAGAAGTGGCTGTATCAGCGTTTGGGCGAAATTCTGTACTACTGCATCCCACCCAAGGGAATGAAACCCCATAAAAAGGGACAGTCCTTGCAAGCTTATCTGGAAGCACAAAAGCGGTTTATGGATTCCACCGGCCGATATAGTGCCCAAAGAGCCAGGAAAATTATGGTTGTAGAAACGAGAAAGCTGCATCCTATCAACCAAAGAGAAATCCAAAAGGTTTATGATAAGTTTGAAAGCCCCGAATTTGAGAAGAAAATGCAGGATGCTATTCGGAATATTCTTTTGAAGGTTGTCAATGTTCTGCGGGAAAGGAACCTTGTGTGCTGCCTGACCCGGCGGAAGGATAATCAAAAGATGTGGGAAGAATACGCGGACAAATATGCCGGTTTTGTGATTGAGTATGACCTGTCCATGGCTGCGGAACATCCCAATGCCTCTTCGGTCTTGGCTCGCACATTCCCGGTTACATACTACAAACGGTTGCCCAGAGTTCCGCTGTTGCCATTCATTGAACGGTCTTTCTACAAAGACCTGTATGGCAAGGATACGGATATTTTTGATGCAGCTAAGAAACTGTATAAGCAGCTGCTGATAAAGAAGGAAGAATACTGCAGCGAAGAAGAGTGGCGTATTCTATCCGCAACACAGAAAATCGAATTTCCGATTGTCTCTGCGGTGTATATGGGATATAAAATCGCAGATGAGCATGTGCAACGTTTGATGGCGATTTGTGCACAAAAGAACATTCCACTTTACAAGCAGGAGTTCAATCCCTTTACCGGGGAAATGAATTTTGCGCTTGTGCAACGAGAAGGTGTAACGATATGAGAGAAATGAAAGATAGCGGTATCGAGTGGATTGGCAGAATACCTGCTGATTGGGAAACGGACAGACTCCAATGGCATTTGGAAGAAATCAAGGAGCAGAATTCTCCCATACAATCAGAAAGAGTTTTATCATTGACAGTCGAATCTGGCGTGATTCCTTATGAAGATAAAGGTAATCAAGGTAATAAGTCGAAAGAGAACTATGAGGAGTATAAACTCGCTTATCCGGAAACTTTGGTAATAAACAGCATGAATGTTATTATCGGTGCGGTTGGAATCTCAAAGTATTTTGGATGTGTAAGCCCCGTGTATTATGTTTTCAGGCCGACAGTGGGCACAGATTTGAGATATATTTATTATCTTTTTACAAATATCGGGTTTCAAAAAGAACTCCGGAAGCACGCAAAAGGAATTATGGAAATACGTTTGCGGATTTCTGCGAGTGAAACATTAAAAAGAGTAATTCCTAAGCCATCTTATGAAGAACAGTGCCGGATTGCTGATTTTCTTGACCGTAGATGTGCTGAGATTGATACAGTTATCGAACGCACAAAGGATACGATTAGTGAATATAAGAAGCTGAAACAATCGATTATTACATCAGCAGTTACGGTAGGAATCCGTGGTCACCGACCTATGAAGGATAGTAAGGTTGAGTGGATAGATTCTATCCCGGCAGAATGGCATGAGTGTCGTATAAAAAATGCGATTTTTCCTCAAGAAAAAGATGTTTTTGAGACGGACGAGATTATAACCTGCTTTAGAGACGGAGAGGTAACACTTCGTAAAAATAGGAGAGAAGACGGATTTACCGTATCTTTCACTGAAAATGGATATCATGGCGTTGATGTCGGAGACTTAGTCATACATGGTATGGATGCCTTTGCTGGTGCCATAGGATGTTCTGACAGTAGAGGAAAAACTACTCCGGTGGTTCATGTATGTCATACAATCGGAAACAATCGCTATTTTATGTATTTTCTAAGAAGTATGGCTTACGGTGATATACTTATGGACTTGTCAAATGGCGTCCGCATACGGTCCAGTGATTACCGCAACTTTGCAAAATTGGGCGTTTTCGGCATTGTAGTACCACCAAGAGAAGAGCAGGACGAAATAGTAGAGTACTTGGATAGCAAGTGCGCGTCAATCGATACACTAATCGCTCAAAAGGCTGCCCTGCTGGAAGAAATGGAATCTTACAAAAAATCTGTTATCTATGAATATGTAACCGGAAAGAAAGAGGTGGTGTAGTTGTCCAAAGGATATCTGTCCGGGATAATTGAAAGTGCATATACTGAACTGATTTCTGAGTGGGTGGCGCAGGGCCTGTCAGAGGAAGAGATTAGCGAAAAATTGAATCAAGACACTATGAACCGTGCCACCAATAAACTGTACGAAACGGCATCTAAGGACATTTATGATTATTTCACTGAGAAAAAGTTTGAAATATCATACCGGGAAAGAATCCAGGCAGACAAGTTCTTAGCACATCAAAATGAAATATGGGGCGAATGCTTTGCTGTTTCGGAAGCAATGTACGTAATGGCATTGGAGGCTGCAGAAGAATACAGTAAATATGTTGTCGAAAATGTTCCTGATGATGTAAAGAAAGAAAAGCAATATACTTTTTTGGCCTTGCAGTATATGCAAGGGCGCAGTTGCCAAGAGTTTCTGGAAATTCTGTATTTAATGAAGCTGGGCTTTGCTGATTGTGCCTATGCCAGATGGAGGTCCATGTACGAGTTGTGCTGCAATGCAGCGTTCATAATCAAGCACGGTGAGAATATTGCAAAGCAGTATTTTGAGCAATCTCAAACCGATGAGCATAAGTACAAGTGGACAACAGGTGCAAAGAAAGACGATGGAACGGAAATAAAAATTACAACATTTCAAGGCATTCAAGATAACTGTGATGTGGATGAAGCATGGAAAAAGCAATACAGGTTAGCATGTTTTGTAAATCACGGGTCGCCTCAGGACACTTTCAAGCGACTTAGCTTAATGGATGAACAGTCCCTGGTGGTCGTGGGTCAGTCGGACTTTGGCATCACAACACCTGCGGAGCATTCTGCGATTTCGTTGGCTTGGATAACCAATATGTTTTTGAACATCTTCCCTTGCTTGGACTCGCTGGTTCATGCCAGAGTAATTCATGATTGGGTAAAGGAAGTTCGAAAGGCATATTTTAATACTGCCGATGAGTGCTTTGGCACTTCTATCAACTATAGCGAGGAAGAGGAAGAATGAACCCAATTTATCAGATGTTCAATAATTCGTATATTCAGCAACAGGCAGAATATCAGCATTTGACACAAATCGAAAATGTCTTGAAATGTGTCCATAAGCTTCAGGATTTTCTGGATAGTTGGGATGATATTAAGCCGGAATATAGAAATGAAGCGAGCAAAGCAATCTGTACAGTACTGGTGGATTATTTAAATAAACACCCTAATTAAACATAGGAGGTTAAACCTATGATTACAACCGAAAGACGATTTGAAGAGGATATTGAGTCCTTCTTGTTGACCGAGCAGGGTGGTTATACCAAGACCACCGATACATACGACCCCACTGTGGGTTTGTACACAAATACCCTTATCAGCTTTGTTCAGGCAACCCAGCCGAAGGAGTGGACCCGCTTTGTCAATACCTGCAATAGCGACCCGGTCCGTAAGTTCTGCATGGCGTTTAACAATGCCTGCGATACCGACGGCCTGATTGCCGTGCTGCGTCACGGTTTTAAGCACAGGGGCATCACCTTCCGCGTCTGCTATTTTAAGCCGGAATCCCATTTGAACAAGACTGCAACCGCCCTTTATGAGCAGAATATCTGTAATGTGGTCCGCCAGTGGCATTATTCTGCGGATAACAACAAATCCGTAGATATGGTGCTGGTGCTCAACGGCATCCCCGTTTTTGCTTTGGAACTGAAGAATCAGTACACCGGCCAGAATGTGGACAACGCCAAAACCCAGTGGATGTATGACCGAGACCCCAGAGAACTGTGCTTCCAGTTCAATAAGCGCATCCTGGCCTATTTCTGCGTGGACCACACTGACGTGTTTATGACCACGAAGTTGGCAAAGGGCGATACCTATTTCCTGCCCTTTAACCAGGGCTCCAATGGTGCAGGCAACGACGGCGGAAAGGGCAACCCTGCTAATCCCAACGGCTACCCCACGGCATATCTGTGGGAGGATGTGCTGCAAAAGGATAGTGCGCTGGATATCATTCAGAAGTTCATCCATTGCAAGGATAATAAGGTTCTTATTTTCCCGCGTTTCCACCAGCTGGATGTTGTGCGCAAGCTGATTGCTGATGTTAAAGAACACGGTACCGGTGTGAACTATCTGATTCAGCACAGTGCCGGCTCCGGCAAGTCCAACTCCATTGCCTGGACTGCTTACCGTTTGGCATCGCTGCACGACGAGAACAACCGCCCGGTATTTGCATCCGTAATCATCGTTACGGACCGTACCGTGCTTGACCGGCAGCTCCAAGACACCATTTCTTCCTTCGACCACACCCTCGGCACTGTCGAGACTATCGGCGAGGGTAAGACCTCCAAGGACCTGCGGGATGCCATCAACGGCGGCAGCCGTATTATCGTCACTACGCTGCAGAAGTTCCCGGTTATCTATTCCGAGGTTGAGAATACTGCGGGCAAGGGCTTTGCGGTCATCGTAGACGAGGCGCATTCTTCTCAGACGGGTTCTTCTGCCATCAAGCTGAAGACCGCCCTGGCTGACACGGAGCAGGCTCTGCGGGAATATGCCGAAATCGAAGGCAAGGCAGAAGACGAGATTGACCGGAATGACAAGCTCCTGCAGGAAATGATTGTGCACGGAAAGCACAAAAACCTGTCTTTCTTTGCCTTTACAGCTACCCCGAAGGGCCAGACTTTGGAGATGTTCGGCACCGAATACTCTGATGGCTCGTTCCATCCTTTCCATGTGTATTCCATGAAGCAGGCTATCCAAGAAGGCTTTATCATGGATGTCCTTCAGAATTACATGACCTATCACACCTGCTTCAAGATTGCGAAGACCATCCCGGACAACCCTGATGTCCCCGCATCCAGAGCGGCAAAGGTTATCCGCCGTTTTGAGGAACTGCATCCCTATAACATCTCCCAGAAGGCACAGATTATCGTCGAAACCTTCCTGTCCACCACCTCCAAGGCGATTGGCGGCAAGGGCAAGATGATGGTTGTTACATCCTCTCGTCTGGCAGCGGTGCGCTATTACCATGAGGTCAAGCGCTATATCGAGGAGAAGGGCTATACCAATGTAGATGTACTTGTAGCGTTCTCCGGTGCCATCAAGGATGGCGGCGACGAGCACACCGAAGGCAGCCTGAATGTCCGTAAGGACGGCTCCCATATTTCCGAGGAACAGACAAAGGCGGAGTTCCACGAGAATTTCAATGTTCTTATCGTGGCGGAGAAGTATCAGACCGGCTTCGATGAGCCGCTGCTGCATACCATGATTGTGGACAAGAAGCTGCGCGGTGTGAAGTGCGTTCAGACCCTTTCCCGGCTGAACCGTATTTGCCCCGGCAAGAATGATACATTCATTCTGGACTTCGTAAACACTGCCGAGGATATTCAAGAGGCTTTCCAGCCCTTCTATCAGGAAACCTCGCTGTCTCAGGAAGTCAATGTTGACCTGATTTACAAGCTCCAAAAGGAGTTGCAGGACTATAACCTTTACTCTGCGAATGACATCGAAGCATTCTGCAAAATCTATTATTCCGGCAAAAAGCAGGATAACACCACAATGGGTAAGATGACCTCTGCGCTGAAACCGGTGCAGGACCGTTATAATAAGCTGCAGAGCGACGACCGCTATAATTTCCGCCGCCAGATACGTTCTTATATTAAATGGTATGGATACATTTCTCAGGTTTGCCGGATGTTTGATGCCGAAATGCAAAAGGAATATGCATTCTGCTCGTACCTTTTGAATCTGCTGCCCAAAGAATCTGTCCAGATGTTTGACCTGGAAGGCGCGTTAAGGCTGGAGTTCTACAAGTTGGAAGATACCTTCAAAGGTGCGATTGCTCTCCAAGATGAGTCAGTTGCCTATGAACCGGCCAGCGGCAAGGGTAAGGCTGTTCCGGAGCAGAAGGAACCTTTGGAAGAGGTTATTCAGAAAATCAACGAGCTTTTCGCCGGCGATTTCACCGATGCAGACCGCGTGATGCTTTATGCGCTGCATGACCGTTTGAAGGATGATGTCAAGCTGCGTAAGGTGGCAAGAACCTCTGACCCGCAGGTGTTCGCTGAGAGCATTTTCCCGAAGACCTTCGACGAGGTTGCTCAGGATAGCTATGTAGAGCAGACCGAAGCCTTTACTTCCTTGTTCCAGAACAAGAGCAAGTACAAAGCTATCATGTCCGCACTGGCAAGTATGCTTTATCGTGAGTTTAACCGTGGGAAATGAGTACGCGCTAATATTATACACAAAGAACGAACGAAACAAAACAAGCAGGGTGATAAGCCCTGCTTGTTTTTTGCATATATGCGGTTTTATCTAAAAAAGCCTTCGTCATGAGGAACTAAGTCTAAAACCTTAAAACCACTTTCCAGAATGGATTTCATGAGAAGATATTGTTGATACGGTAAGCGTTTGGTTTCGCCGTTGTGCTTGTATATGAAATTATTGCGCTCAAAAGCACCAAGCACCTCGTCCCGTAAATCCAAGATATCTCGTCCGTCGATGGTGGGGGCATTTAACGAGGCTTCCCATTTAGCGTAATTGGTAGGTGCATAAGAAAAATCAGCGACACTAATGGGAATGGCCGCCAAAATTGCCAAAAGCGTTTTTTTCTTGACGGGTTTTTTATGACCCTCTGTGACATTTTCAGAAAGGTAGCGATGCAGCGTTGACCTGCCCATACCCACCTGGCGAGCAAACGAGGCCTTTTCGATTTTATGGATTTTGAAAAGATGCGCTAATCTTTTGGCGACAGCACCATCAATCTTCAATAGCCTATCAAGGTTTCTTTTTCCTGCACTATCCCATTCGGATTCAAGGCGAGCATTCTCCCTAAGTTGTTCCTGATTAGCATTGTATAACTCTTGAAGAAGCAGCTCTTCTTCCTCGCTGTATTGTGGGGTTGGCGCTTTGCTCCAGTCGGGGTTCGAGATGCCCTTTACTTCATTTTTTATGCTCATGTCCCGTCTCCTTATCTGTGATGTGGTTGTAGTATAACATATTCGTGTCTAAAATGCAACACGTTGTGTCTCATAATACGGAAGCGACATAATGATTTAGAAAATAATCAACATTTTTTTCGGTGCGTTACAACCGTCCTGTTCTCCAAAATGAAGACACCAAATGTGTTCAAAAACGATAAAAACGGAACAAAAAGCGTCCCGAAAACTCGTTGACAGGTACAAATGGGGATGTTATACTATCATCACACCACGAAATGAGACACGAAGAAACGGTGTAGCCCAGCATACTGGGGCGTGGAGAATTCTGATGCAGCGACCGTTACCGGCTGAAGAGCGACGGGGCCGATACCTGGGGCCACATACCAGAACCGCATCAAAACCCAATTACGATACTTCCGTATCGGTCTTAATTTAAACAGAGACGGCACTGCCGTATCAACACTATGAAAACATGAGAAACGAAAGGAAAATTTACTATGAAAACTACTAACACTATCAACAATGCCACTAATACCCCTACTATTACTGAAGTTAAGTACATTTCCAATTATAGAGAGATTCGAAATGATGAAGGCTATAGCAATGTGAATATTCAAGCTACTCCCTGTGATACTATGGAAACCGCACTGTCTTCTTACATATTCGGTTTGTGGGGACATTTTCGTGTGACAAATTTAGCTACCGGCGAGGAACGTGTTTATGACCATGTGGAGCTCAAAGCATGGTGCAGCACATTAACGTTGGATGAATTTGCTAACTATCATTTAAGCAGGACCAGATATTATGGCGAGGCCTGCTATATCGAAGAGTACTATTTCACGGTAATAGACCAGACAGACGAGGTTGTAGGCGAAAAGTCTCCGTTGTGGAAATTTGAGGTATATAATACAGATACTGATGAGTTGATTGACAGAAAATGCTTTGGCGGTATATCCAATTTGGTTGAATATGCTGACAAAAACTTGCTGGATTGGCGTTACCCGAAGAACGGAAAAGTTAACTGCGCCTTCTATGCCAACGGATATAACATTACGAAACACTTTGAAGCACAAAGCAGAAAGAACTACACCCTCAATGCTGACAGCGACTGGAATCATGTTCTCCATGTAACAGCCCTTATCGAGGAGTGCACTTCCGCTGAAGAAACAGTTGAAAATGCAGCTGAGACCTATACTTGTAGCATTTGTGGCAAAGAGCATTCTGTGCAATCCGGAAGATTTAATCCTTGGCCCGTAAGAGTGCCTGTAACAGTAGATGGCGTAAGAAACTACTGTTGCACGAGCTGTTATGAACAGTATGTAAGCACAATGTACAAGTTCATGTTTACCGTATCTCTTTTACACGGTGTAGATGAAAGATTCAATAAGTATCCTGAAAACCAAGAAGGATATATCAGAATGCTTTCTGGCATGACTACTGAGGAGTTGGATTCGCTTGTTGAAGAAGAACATCTGCGTGAGCAAAATGTAATGTTTGGTCTGAGATTCTTGGAAGCGAATCGTGCCAAGGCCGAGAAAAAGCGTCTCAAGGAAGAGGAACGTAAGGCTCGCGCCAGGGAGCGTGCCC
Organism: Faecousia sp.; assembly: GCA_045576415.1. Taxonomy (GTDB): domain Bacteria; phylum Bacillota; class Clostridia; order Oscillospirales; family Oscillospiraceae; genus Faecousia. The sequence continues at coordinate 59,277 of JAZNGJ010000120.1, forward strand.
GTGAACGTCGTGCTGCGGCAAAGGCTGAAAAGCTTGCAGCACAAGAATCCAAGTAAACCCTTACACACACTATACTTTACTAACAGAAAGGAATTACTACTATGAAAACTACTTACCCTATGGGATTTGCAGTTCCCAAGATGAACAACTGGTGGGACCAGTACTGTTTGACCATCGAAGAGGCCAGTGCCTACTTCCGCATTGGCGAGCATAGTTTGCGGCGTCTCATTGCCAATAATCCGGATGCCAATTTCGTACTGCGTGTTGGTACGCGGACGCTGATTAAAAAGCAGGTTTTTGGCGATTTCCTGAATAGATGCAATTCCATCTAAAGGAGGAATATGCACTATGAAAATCGATTTGACCGGCCAGAAGTTTTACCGTTTACAGGTCGTCCAGAAGTCCGAAGAGCAGAGCAAAGCGGATGCGGTCCTTTGGGACTGCATCTGCGACTGCGGCTCCAAAACCACCGCTACAACTGCTCAGCTGCGAAGCGGGCATAAAAAGAGCTGCGGCTGTCTGAAACGGGTATCTCATGCGAAGGATATTTCAGGTCAACGATTTGGTATGCTGACTGTGATGAAACACGTCGGAACTAATAAGCATCGCAAAGCACTTTGGAAGTGCAAATGCGACTGCGGCAAAACAACTGTAGTTTCATCCGTCGACCTTGTCACGGGCAACACCAAATCGTGCGGTTGCTTAGGAAACCATTTTGCAAAACGAAATTTACTTGAAGGAGGATTCTATGGCAAGAACAAGTTCTAAGCGCAGGGACAGCAAAGGCCGTGTGCTTGAAAAGGGTGAATATCAGAAGGATTCTGGTGTTTACGAATACCGCTACAAGGACATATACGGCAAGTCCCGGAGTATCTACAGTTGGCGTCTCACCGCATCAGACCCGCAACCGAAAGGAAAGGGACCTTGCGAACCGTTGCGAGATATGAAGGTGGCTATCGACAAGGACAAGCACAACAACATTGATACCTATACAGCGCAGACAACTACACTCAATGACCGTTTTGATATCTACATTGAGAGTAAAATCAATCTGCGCCGGTCCACGAAACAAAACTACATCTATATGTATGACAAGTATGTTCGTGATACTGTTGGCCGGATGAAGATGTGCGACATCAATTACTCTATCATTCAACGCCTGTACAACAGCATGATTACGAAAAATGGCTTCAAGCCAAATTCTATGGAGTCACTGCACACTGTCTTGAACCCCATCTTTGACAGAGCAGTGTGGGATAATATCGTTGAGTCTAATCCCTGCCCAAAGGCTATGAAGCAAATTCGTGAAAGTGATGCCTGGGTGAAAAGCAAGAAAAGCGCATTAACCCTTGAGGAGCAAAAAACGTTCATGAACTTTTTGCGCACATCACCGAAATACCAGCATTGGACGAATATTATGGTTGTGCTACTTGGTACAGGAATGCGAATTGGCGAATGCCTTGGTTTAACCTGGCAGTCGTGCAAATTCAAAACGGGCGAAATAATTGTTGACCATACATTGAATTATCGCCAGGATAGCAATGGCCATTGCCAAAACTATATCGAGTTTGCGACAAAAACGACGGCGGGACAAAGAAGTATACCGATGTTTGACGAGGTACGAGCTGCGCTTCTCGATGAAAGGCAACGGCAGGAAAAAGCTGGCACTGCGGCTACAGTAATAGATGGTTTATCGGATTGGGTATTTACCAATCGATATGGCACAGTATTTAAGCCCAAGAGCATCAATGCAGCAATTGCACGCATTTGCAATGCTTATAATGAAGCAGAGCGCAAGGCTGCAAAAGCTGAGGGGCGTGAACCGTTCCTGCTGCCGCACTTTACCTGCCATCAGCTTCGCCACACTTTCTGTACAAGGCTCTGCGAAGTTGAACCGAGGGCAAAAATTGTCCAGGCGATTATGGGCCATGCCGATTTCGATACAACGATGGATGTATATGCCGAAGTAGAAGAGCGCACTAAGAAGGAGGCTGTTCGTCAACACCAAAGCAAGATATTTATCGGATGAACCTCAACACAATGCAAGCCCTGGTTGCTTACGCAGCCGGGGCTTTTTGTAGCCTTGACAGAAGCCTGCTTTTGTGCAATAATATTGCCAGAGTTCAAACTCAATTGGTAGGCTGAAATTTACCACAGATTTACCAATTTACCAACGATTTACCAAAAATGACCGCTGAGATATGGCCTGCAGTGACCTGCAGCGAGAATGTATGAAACATCCTGTTTTCAGGCTGTTTTCGCGACCTTTAGCGGCCTTTAGTGAAAGGATATGAGGGCTTATGCGGGGCGTTGTACTATTCCCCACGATGAAGCCCCTTGATTAAGAAAATGCCGTAAAATAGCGGTATTACAGGGTTTTCCAAACCCAACAAAAACCGATTTACGACACATTTACGACAAATGATAAAATTAAGACACCCTATGACCGTCAAAAGTCATAGGGTGTCTTTTATGTAGTAGCGTTAATTGGTGGTTACTGAGGTGACAGTTTCTTCTATTCCAAAATTAATCGACCAAGTACCTTGTGATACCACTTCAATACAATAGCGCATTCCGTTTTTTCCGCGATTGAACATTGCCTGTCCTTTATAGTCGCCTATTTCGTTTGCTAATGAAGAATAGCGATTTCCATTCTCGTCATAAACAACTACAATAAAATTGGAATTGCCTGTGTTTAACAAATCCACAACCAGCGCTCCGTCTTTCAATGTAAAAAACGGACTAACACAATCGCCTGCTCCTGTTAAATTAGATGTTCCAGTACCAAAGTCTTTGGAAATTGTAATTGTCCATTGACCCGAAGATTTAACTTCAATATAACCATCGGTCAAGGAATCAGAATAAATCACAGAGCCACTATAATCGCCAATTTCGTTTGACCAACTTGATTTTCTATCCCCGTCTCCATCGTACGGAACTACAATGAAATTGCGCGAACCTTTATTGGTCAAAGAGATTTTATATAAGCCTTTGGTGAGGTTAACCCCTGTAATGATTTTGTCCCCACTACCCGAAAAAACAAGAGGCTCAAAATAATTGGGGTCAGTAGCATCGCGTTGAGAACATTTTCCTTTATCAAAGGAGTGTCCTAATGCGGAACCGCTTGTTGCTCCGCAACGAGAACAATTTTTTGCAGAAGTACAAGTTGCTTCATTCCAAGTGTGTCCAAGTGGAGCACTATCAGTAGCCCCACAAGTACAAGTTGCCGCTTTTGTACAAGTGGCATCCGAGTAAGAATGTGTATGATTTTCTTCGTTTTTTCCATTAGTCACATTGCCTGTGCTTGTATCGTTTATTACATCCACATCACAAGCAGAAAGAGCAAATACCATAAGTATTGCTATGAGTAGTGCCGTGATTTTTTTCATTATTCATTCCTCCAAAATAAAAAAGGTGTGCAGCCGAGACCGCACACCCGAAAAATGCGACCTCGATTTGTTACCACACAAAATCGATTGTCCCCCATCAAGAAATGGAAAAACTGAAGTCAGCATTTTTACCGTAGTAAAATGCCCACTTCTTGAAAATAGAGACATAATTTGATTTTGTGTGGTATTCATATTATATCACACAGTAATTCAAAAAACAACGATTTTAACAAAATTACTACAATCTTCATGAGTTATAACGATTCTTATAGAATCTTTATGACTCTTTTTCTTTTATATAAGACTCTTTATTAATCATGATTATATGTACACCAAGTATGTCAGCGAAGATTTGGGCAAACGAAAAATAACTGCTATCAAGTATAGCGACGTAAAGGCATTTTACATGCATCTTAGAGAGCAATATCAAGTATATACAGGACATTATGGGTCATAGTGATGCAAAGACCACAATGGACATATACAACGAGGTGACAAAAGAGTTCAAAGAGCAAACATCCTAAAAATTACAAGGTGTATTGCAAATTGCCTAACCTATAAACAGAGTGACACAAATCACTCGGTTTTCCTTTAAATACCCTTACGACATTTACGACAATTTTTACGACATTTGCCCGTGGCAATAAGTTGCGATAAGTGACGATTCGTGAAAACAGAACATTGAAAACCTTTTGTCCGTGGGGTTTTGTAACGATAAGTGGCAATTCGTGAAAATACAAAAGTACTCCCCACGATGAAGCCGTTGGATTAAGAAAATCTCTAAAACCCCCTAAAGACCCGGGTTTTGAGCGTTTTTCAGTGAGTGAAAGCGGTGGGAATACCAATTATTTACCCAAAATGCAGAAGAAAGTGCTGTCACATGACAAGCACTTTCTTTTTACATATATTGCACTTAATTTGGAAAATTGCTACAGTGTGACCATTCGGACTTCGTGGTGCATGGCCGGAAGGATCTTTTTCATCAGATCTTCCATGCGCAGGCGCAGGGAAGATGTGTTGATGCAGGGGTGGCAGCCAAAATATTCACCCTCCAGCACATCCTCGTCGATCAGCAACTGCACCCGATTTTTGTGATCGTTCATCAGTCCCAGCACGCTCAAGGATCCCGGCGTGATGTCCAGAAGCTGCTCCATGTATTCACCCGAAGCGAAGGAAAGGCGTGATGAACCGATCTGCTTGGAAAGCACGGAGGTCTTAAAAACCTTGTCTCCGGGCAGCATCAGCAGATAAAAGTCGGTACACTGCCGGTTGCACAGCAGCAGGTTTTTGCAGATGGTTGCATCCAACGCTTCGTCAATTGCCGCGCAGGCCTCCATGGTCATAGCGGCTTCGTGATCGATCCGCTGATAGGCGATCCCCAATTTATCCAGGAAATCATAGACCCGGATCTCCTTATCCAGCCGCCCACTGCAGTCAGCAGGACGGCCAAGCACCAATTCCATATAAGTTTCCTCTTTTCTTGTGAATTTGCGGTCCTGTCAGCTCCAATCGCTTAGCAGCACCTGCTGAAATTCGAACCAATCCCGGGTCAGATCCAGAACCATATCCCATGCGCCGCTTTCCATAAACTGATGGCTGGCACCGGGGATGATGACCAGCTTGGAATCCTCGTTGATCCGGTGGAACTGTTGGATGTGCTCCGTGCGGATGTAGTCATCCTGCTCGCCGTGGAGGATCAGCATGGGGATGGGATAGGCCGTCATGGCGATGTTTTCCTCCAGATCCTTCAGAAAACGGTAGTTCACATCAAAGGGCCGGGAAGCGCGGATGGTGACCTTGTCGATGGCACGGAATGTTTCTCTGGAAACGCGAGCCATTTTCAGCAAGGTCTCATGCATCATGACAGAAGGGGTCTGCACCACCAGACGAAGCTTACCCGGTAGCTCCAGCAGATCCTGCAGTGCGATCAGCGTCACATAGGCACCGAAGCCGGTAGCGAATATGCACAGGTCTTCTGCCTGAGGAAATGTTTTCTTGGCATACTCCGCCGCTGCCAGCAGAGAATCCACGCAGTTTTCCAGAGTAAAGCTGTCATCGGACATTGGGCTGCTTCCGTGGGCAGGAAAGTCAAAGCGGATAACGGCAGAGGAGAACAGCACCATTTCTTCAGCGATGGCTGTCTGAATGGCGTCATTTGTGCTGCCGCCGAAGCCATGGACACCCAGTACGATCCGCCGGATCTGACCAAAATCCGGAATAGAAAGCTTGCCGGGGACTGACAGCGCGTTGCGGGATAGAAGGAACTCTTTTTCCATAGGTAACTCCTGAAATCGAATTTGATCGAATGTCACCATATTAACAGATATTGGATCCTTTTTCAACAAAAAAACCTGCCCGGTAGGGCAGGTTTTTTAAAATAGTCAGGCTTCAGAGAACTGATCCTTGCCGACGGAGCACAGGGGGCACTCAAAATCATCGGGAAGATCCTGGAATTTGGTGCCGGGGGCAATGCCGCCTTCGGGATAGCCGGCTTCCTCGTCATATTCCCAACCGCAAAGGTCGCAAGTATACTTTTTCATAATGAAAACTCCTTTTCTTTTAGTGTAATTGGATTATATCAAAGATTTCAAAGAAATGCTATCGTTTATATGAAATTCGAAAAAGATTTTGACTTATGGATCAACAAGGCGTACAATAGATGTATTGGAGGGATGTGGCCATGAGCTTTGCAGATTATTTTCCGATATGGAACAAGCTGAATGCGGATCAGCAGAACCGCATTCTGTCGGTTACGGATTTTCAGAAAGCCAAAAGCGGAACGGTTTTGCATGACGGCAGCCCCGACTGCCTGGGAATGCTGGTGATCCGCAGCGGCCAGCTAAGAGCCTATATGCTTTCGGAAGAGGGTAGGGAGATCACCATCTGCCGTTTCTTTGAAATGGATATCTGCCTGTTCTCTGCTTCCTGCGTCATGCCGAACATGCAGTTTGATATTCTGATCGAAGCGGAGAAGGATACGGAATTCTGGGTCGTTCCCGCGTGTCTGTTCCAGAACCTGATGGATGAGTCTATTGTGATCGCAAATTATGCCCGCAATCTGATCACGAACCATTTTTCAGAGCTGATGTGGCTGATGGAGCAGATCATGTGGAAGAGCTTTGATAAGCGGCTGGCGGCTTTCCTTCTGGAAGAAAGCGTGCTGGAGGGAACGAACAGTCTCAAGATAACCCATGAAAAGATCGCCAATCACATGGGTACCGCCCGGGAAGTGGTTACGAGAATGCTCCGCTATTTCCAGAGTGAGGGAATGGTGCGGCTGACCAGAGGCTCAGTGGATATTATGGACACAGCCAAACTCCGAAAATTGCAGTAAAAAATGTCCGTCTGATGACGGACATTTTTGTTTATCCGAGGGCTACATCCAGAACCATCATCAGTGTAAAGCCGGCGGCAAAGGAAAGAACGCCCAGATGGGAATGCTCACCCTCCGACATTTCCGGGATCAGCTCCTCCACCACAACATAAAGCATGGCTCCGGCAGAGAACGCCAGAAGATAGGGAAGCACGGGAACCACAAGACCGGCAAGCACTATGGTTAAGATGGCACCGATGGGCTCGATGACACCGGATGCAACGCCGTAGGCGAAGGCCTTTCCCCGGCCCATACCGTTTGATTTCAGCGGCATGGAGATAATAGCACCCTCCGGCAGATTCTGCAGGGCGATTCCAAGAGCCAGAGCCAGTGCGGCAGCAGCGGAAATGGTTTCACTGCCGGAAAGCCAGCTGGCAGCTACCACGCCGACAGCCATGCCTTCGGGCAGATTGTGCAGCGCCACGGCCAGCACCATCATGGTGGATTTTCCCAAGTTGCAGGCTTGGCCTTCCGGGCACTCACTGTTCAAGTGCAGGTGAGGGATCAGCCGGTCCAGAAGCAGCAGGAACAAGAAGCCTGCCCACACGCCCACAAGAGCCGGCAGAAAGGCCAGCTTTCCCATGTGCGCCGATTGATCCATAGCAGGAATGATCAGACTCCAGATGGATGCCGCTACCATGACACCGCCTGCAAATCCGGTGAGGATCCGCTGCAGATTGCGGTTCATTTTTCCTTTCAGAAAGAAAACAAAGGCAGAGCCGATGACGGTGCCGAGAAACGGCAGAAAAATGGCACTGAGGACTTCCATATTCATGGCGATGATCTCCTTTGCGGATATATTTGTCAACATTTTATAATAGACATTCGGCAGATTCTGTGATAAAGTCACTGTACTTTTGACTTCAATATGTGTATAATACTATCAAATCAAAAATAAAGCAAGGAGAATGAGCATGACCATTACCAACGATATCAAATACATCGGCGTCAACGACCACAAGGTAGACCTGTTTGAGGGACAGTATGTTGTTCCCAACGGCATGTCTTACAATTCCTATGTCATTATGGATGAGAAGATCGCCGTTATGGATACGGTGGATCAGAATTTCACCCACGAGTGGCTGGATAACCTGCAGAAGGCGCTGAACGGCAGGAAGCCCGACTATTTGGTGGTGCAGCATATGGAGCCCGACCATGCTGCCAATATCGATAACTTTATGAAGGTATACCCCGAAACAACGGTGGTTTCCTCTGCCAAGGCATTTGGTATGATGCAGAACTTTTTCGGTACGGACTATGCCGATCGCCGCATCATTGTTGGTGAGGGCGATACCCTTTCTCTGGGTAAGCACACCCTTGCCTTCGTTACTGCGCCTATGGTCCACTGGCCTGAGGTCATCGTGACCTATGATATCTATGATAAGGTTCTTTTCTCCGCTGACGGCTTCGGCAAGTTTGGCGCGCTGGATGTGGAAGAGGACTGGGCCTGCGAAGCCCGGCGCTACTATATCGGCATCGTTGGCAAGTATGGCGCTCAGGTGCAGGCCCTGCTGAAGAAGGCTGCCACGCTGGACATCGCCAAGATCTGCCCCCTACACGGTCCCGTTCTGACCGAGAATCTGGGTTACTATCTCAACCTTTACGATATCTGGTCCTCCTACCGGGTGGAGAGCGAGGGCATCGTGGTCGCTTACACCTCCGTTTACGGCAATACCAAGGCGGCCGTGGAGCTGCTGGTGGAGAAACTGAAGGCCAAGGGCTGCCCCGAAGTGGTGGTTCATGATCTTGCCCGCTGCGATATGGCAGAAGCTGTGGAGGACGCTTTCCGTTACGGCAAGCTGGTTCTGGCTACTACCACTTACAATGCGGATATCTTCCCCTTTATGAAGGAATATATCCACCATCTGACGGAGCGGGCATTCCAGAACCGTACCATCGGCCTGATCGAGAACGGTTCCTGGGCGCCTCTTGCCGCAAAAGTTATGCGTAAGATGTTTGAGGGCAGCAAGAACCTGACCTTTACCGACACCACGGTTAAGGTCCTGTCCGCACTGAACGAGGACAGCAGAAATCAGATCGAAGCCATGGCTAACGAACTGTGCAAGGACTATTTGGCTCAGCAGGACGCCACAGCCAACAAGAACGATCTGAACGCCCTTTTTAACATCGGCTACGGCCTGTATGTTGTGACTTCCAATGATGGCAATAAGGACAACGGCCTCATCGTCAATACCGTCACACAGGTGACCAATACCCCCAACCGGATCGCTGTGACCATCAATAAGCAGAATTACTCCCACCATGTGATCAAGCAGACGGGGATCATGAATGTCAACTGCCTGGATGTGTCCGCACCCTTCTCTGTGTTCCAGAATTTCGGCTTCCAGAGCGGCCGGACAGCAGACAAGTTTGCCGGAATCGATGAGCTGCGCAGCGATAACGGTCTGCGGTTCCTGCCCCGCTACATCAACTCCTTTATGAGCCTCAAGGTGGAGAGCTATGTGGATCTGGATACCCACGGTATGTTCATCTGCTCCGTGACGGAAGCCAGAGTCATGGAGAACAAGGAAACCATGACCTACACCTATTACCAGAACCATGTCAAGCCCCAGCCGGAAACGGAAGGCAAGAAGGGCTATGTCTGCAAGGTCTGCGGTTGGGTCTATGAGGGCGACACTCTGCCTGACGATATCGTTTGCCCCCTGTGCAAGCACGGTGCGGCGGACTTTGAACCCATTGCTTAACATGCAAAAAAACGGAGCAGCGTCTGCTGCTCCGTTTCTGGTTAGGAAATGAACATCTGAGTCCAGTAGTTGTCGCCGAACACATAGCCAACACCGATCTTCGTGTAGTTTGCGTTCAGAATGTTGGCCCGGTGACCGGAGGAATTCATCCAACCGTTGACCACAGCCTGGGGCGTTGCGTAGCCTTTGGCGATGTTTTCGCCGGCGGAGCGGAAAGAGATGCCAAAATTCCGGATCATCTGAAATGGAGTGCCGTAAACGGGACTGTTGTGGGCGAAATATCTGTTGTCCTTCATGTCCTGAGACTTATAGCGGGCAACTCGGCTCAGCTCCCAGTCATAAGTAAGGGGCTTCAGACCGTTCTGCACACGGATCTCGTTGACAAGTCGAATGACCTCCTGCTCATAGGCGGTCACGGACGCGTCCGCAGTGGGGATGTTGATGATCTGGCCGGGATAGATGAGATCGTAGTTCTTAATTTGGGGATTGGCGCTTTTGATCTCACTCAGACCCACCTCATACCGGACGGCGATCTTCCACAGGCTGTCTCCGGATACTACAGTGTGTGTTACATTGCTGCCAGCGGCGTTCACCGTCAAGGCAGGGATAAATAAAAGGGCACAAAGTGCCAGTGCAAGCAATTTTCGCATAGGGTTACCTCCTGATAAATAAAAAGGGATCCCGCTAAATGCGGGATCCCAAAACGGCATTAGCAGCCGAAACCGCACAGCTGGCACAGAAGCTGCCAGATGGAGCTGCAATCAGAATTGCAGTCGGTGTTACAAGTAAAGAAGAACATCTTGTACGACCTCCTGTATTAGATTTGTCTCGCGAGGACAGGAGGATTGTAACCGATTTGTAACCATTTATCAAGCTGTAAATGTTGGAAAATGCCTGTAGATTCAGCCGAATACCTCAAAAGCGCCGATGGATTTCAGAATCTCGGGATCGATCCTATCCCGTCCGTAGGCATCGAGGAAGCGGTCGGCATAGGCGTTGGTTTTCAAATTGAACTGCAGCGTCCAGACGCCCCAGAAAAGGTCAATGTGCCGGTCGCCGATACCGCCGCAGCCCAGATCGATAAAGCCGGAAAACTGCCAGTTGTCCAGCAGGATGTTGGGCAGACAGTAGTCTCCGTGCAGAAGGGTGTCCTCTTTCAGGTACGGGCCAACGGACTGCACCACATTCCATGCTTCCTCGGCAGATCGGTAACCCCAGTTATCCGGGAACAGGGAAGTGTCATAATGCTCCATCCGGTAATTGCGCGCCACAGTTTCCAGATAGCTTTCTGTCCGGTGCGGAACAGGACAGTCCGTGGGGGCAATATCATGAAGCTGACGCAGCAGGGCAGCAGTGGTGTCACACAGCCGCTTGGGATCTGCCAGATATTGCGTGTGGATACAATCCTCGCCGGCAATCTTCCGTGTCAGCAGCCAGTCCTGCTCGTCCTGTACATAGCTGAGCACTTCTGCGGAGAGTCCTTTGCTGTGAAAGTAACGGGTCAGCCTGGCTTCTGTTTCCAGAGCGCCCTTCGGGGCGGTTTTCAGAAAGTAACCGCCATCCGTATCGATGAAATATACCTTTGCTTCCGGCGAGCAGCTGCTGTCATATACCGGTGTACCGGTCAGCAGGGGAGAAAAGGCGGCGGGGAAGTGATCCGGATCGACAGTGATCAGTGTTCTTTTCATGACGGTTCTCCCAAGAGGCGGAATGTGCTTTTTTCACATTCCAGAATGTTTTCCTTGCGAAGCTTACTGATCTCGGCGGACAGGCCGCTGCGGTCTACCTCCAGATAGTCTGCCAGCGCCTGCCGGTCATAGGGAATGGTGAAGGTATTGCTTCCTGTCAGCTTTGCCTGCATCAGCAGGTAGGTCATCAGCTTTTCCCGGGTAGTACGCTTGGAGGTGATCTGGATCTTCTGATGCAGCACCAGATTTTTGTTGGCCACCAGCCGCAGCAGATTGTAGATCACCTGATTGTGAAACTCGCAGGCATTGCTGCAGCAGATACCGATGCGTCGGCTGTCCAGCAGAAGGATCCGGCCGTCCTCATCTGCCACCACACTGACAGGCAGAGCCTGCGCCCCGGAAAAGGCATAGGATTCGCCGAATAGCTGTGTGGGGCCGATGTGGGCCATGATGCTGCGGTTGCCGTAGTAATCCTCCCGGATCAGCTGCACAGCACCGGTCAGTACGATGCCCACATAGATCGCTTCGTCACCCTCGCGGAATACGAACTGTCCCTTTTTCACCTGCAGAGGTCTAGCTCCCAGACAGCCCAGCATTCCGGACAAATCGGCACTTTGAATCCCGCTAAACAGGGGACAACGCTGTAAAATCGGAATAAATTCTTTCATAATTACTCCTTTTGTTGAAAAATCAACATACATTCTGCAGTAAGTATAGTATGATATCACCACAAAGTCAAGGAGGGATGCAATATGATGATGGACGGTTGCCAAGGAAAACCCCGTACCCCGACCATTCACGAAAAGATCTGCCCCCAGTGCGGAAATATCATCGAGATATTCTCTATCGATACCGAAGTTGCCTGTGATCACTGCGGCTTCGTTGCTTATAACGATACCTTAAGCTGCGTGCAGTGGTGCAAGTATGCCAGAAAATGCGTGGGCGATGAAATGTACGAGCATATGATGGAGATCGCCGCATTGCAGAGGAAAAAGGAGGAAACGGCATGATCAGAAGAATCATTACCATTGATGAAGAAAAATGTAACGGCTGCGGCCTGTGCGCCGATGCCTGTCATGAAGGTGCCATCGGCATCGTTGACGGCAAAGCGAAGCTGCTGCGGGAGGACTACTGCGACGGCCTGGGAGATTGCCTTCCCGCCTGCCCCACCGGCGCCATCTCCTTTGAGGAACGGGAAGCCCCCGCCTATGACGAAAAAGCAGTGCTCCGCGCCAAGGCGGAAAAGGAAGAAAAACCCCTGCCCTGCGGCTGCCCGGGCAGCAACGCCAAGACCCTTCA
>JAZNGJ010000121.1:0-42977 GCA_045576415.1 Faecousia sp.
TGACACAGGAAGCGGGCTCAATGAGGCTGCCCTTGAAAAAGCAATCGCTTTCCAGCTTCATCAGATATCCGTTTTCGATGATGTGCTCATAGACGATGGAATATGTGGAAACGCCGCCGATCTCACCGAAGGAATAGCCAACGGTCTGCATACCCCCAAGGTAGGACAGCACAGGAGGCATGGCTACCTTATCCCCCACGCGGAATCGATCTTTCCATTTGTCCGTCACTTCCGCAATTTCCCCGCAGAACTCGTGACCGATGATCACAGGGTTTTCTGCCACATCATCCGGCACACGCAGATGCTTTGCGCTCTACTTCACAGTCTTATAAGTAGACATACACACACTGTCGGAGATGATCTTGATCAGGATCTCTCCGTTTTTCAGCTCGGGCAACTGGAATTCTTCCAGCCGAAGATCATTTTCTCCGTAAAGACGGACGGCTTTTGTCTGCATAATGTCCTCCTCTTACAGTCTTCCGGCGCTGCCAAAGGTACGCAGCTTGTTCCGGGCCACTTCTTTCATCATGTTTCTTGCATCCTCAAAAACGATAAAGGGCCAAGTCGCAGGATTCTCCATTGCGTTGAGCTTGTCCTTCAGACCCTTGTTCATTGCACCCACCACATCGGAATATATGTTGATCTTAGTGATGCCGTGGTGGATGGCATTTTGCATCTGATCGTCGGGGGTGCCGCTGCCGCCATGCAGCACCAAGGGCCTTTCACAAACGGCAGTAATTTCGTCCAGACGGTCAATTCGCAGGGACGGAGTCTTCTGATATACACCGTGGGCTGTTCCGATGGCAACCGCAAGGGCATCTACATCAGTAATTTCCACAAATCTTGCCACCTCATCCGGTACGGTCAGACTCTCGCCGGGATCGGTATCGGTTCCCGTTTCGTTGATGCTGCCCACGCTGGCATTACCCACATGTCCCAGCTCCGCTTCTACGGTGATACCCCGGGCATGGGCATATTTTGTAATTTCGGCAGTGTTTTTTGCGTTGCTGGCAAAATCCAGCACAGAACCGTCATACATAACCGAGCTAAAACCTGCATCAACAGCGCGCTGAATCAGTTTAAAATCTGTTGCGTGATCCAAATGCAGGCAAACCGGGATGTTAAAATATGCCGATGCGGAACGAACCATGGATGCGATCAGATTCATATCCCGGCCCTGAAGATCTACTCCTAATGCCATCAGCAAAGCCGGGGAGCGCTCTTCCTCACAGGCCTCCAAAACCGCCTTCATCATATCGTAATTGCTGATATCAAATGCAGGAAGGGCGTAATGATTTTCACGGGCGTCTTCCAGCATTTCTTTCATTGAAACGAGCATAGTATTGCCTCCTTTTGTAATATACGGATATTATATCAGTGGCATTAACATATGTCAAATACAAATGTTAAAAAGTTGACAGAAGGGAATTTTGATTGTAAAATATCCTTATCTTTTTTTAGGAGCAAGACTATGAAGACAGAAAAGATCCTGATGTCCGAAGTCGCTACCCTTTATTATAAGAAAAACTTGACCCAGCAAGAAATTGCGGAAACCTTGCATCTTTCCCGGCAAACAGTTTCTAAGCTTTTAAGCGATGCAATAGAGGAAAAAGTCGTGGAAATCATCATACACGATCCCCAGAAGGACTGCAAAGAGCTGGAAGAACAGATTTGTGCTGCCTTTGGCATTCGGGGCTGTGTTGTATGCAGCGTCAGCGGCAGAAATGAGGCGGTGCATCGTCTCATGACGGTCAAGGCGGCGGCTGACTATATCCTGCCAATCATAAAAAATGGCAACCAGAAGATTGCCTTATCCTGGGGACGGACGATTCAGGAATTGATTCAAAACCTTCCTAAAGTTTCTACAACCGGAAACACTGTGTTCCCGCTGTTCGGAGCTACCGACAATGAAAATTCCTATTTTTCCTCAAACGAGCTGGCACGGAAGATGGCAGACAAGCTGGACGCGACCCCGAAATTCGCCTGGTTTCCGTATCTTGCTGACAGCGATGGGGATTCCGCGCTGCTGAAGCAGCTTTGCTATTACAAGAGAATGCAGGATATGTGGAATACCGCCGACCTTGCCATTCTGGGAATTGGAAACACAGAAATCCTGGATATCTTCGGCAAAACATTTGGATACAGCGATATCCATTCTCAAGCCATCGGCGATGTAGCCACCCATTTCTTTGATAAAAACGGCAGGTTCGTAAATCTGTACCGCAATACCTTATGCGCATCTGTGGATAACATCAAGAATGCAAAGGAATCCATTGCCATTGCCTGCGGAAAAGAAAAGGCGGAAGCGATTGCCGGGGCGCTGCGAACGAAAATGATTGACACGCTTATCACCGACGAGTACACGGCAAGGCGCGTTTTAGAATGCTGCTAAAACCCTATCACAATTGAAATTGAAATTACACGCAACAAGCAAAGCCTCCGGTTGCCCGGAGGCTTTGGCTATTTAGGAAGAAAAAACGACGGTCCGGAATCGTTCGGGCGTTGCCGAAAAGGTGAGAAGTTTTTAAAAACGGTATTTTCGACATTTCATCTATGGGTGTTGAACGGTGTAAAAACCTACCTTTTGCCTGCGAAGATGCATAAAAGCACCGGGAAAACACAAAATCCTTGTGTCCTCTACTTGACACACTCGTGACCGGCGCGCTAATCATACAGGATGGAAACTGGTTGGCGCCGTGACCCATGTCCTTGTGAACGATTCCACGACAGGCTACGGTATCTTCGTCGAAAAAATGCTGGATGCCGCGACATAACGGATGATCTGCGTCCGCACGCTTTTTGTTACCAATATTTCAGCAGTGTGATAGGATAAAATAAAGAAGGCATATATTGACGATTATTCCTTATATTTGCAACCCGCGGCCTTTCGTCTTGCATTTTCCGGCTCATACAGAACAACCAAAATCTGGTCCTTCATAAGGGAGAATTGTCAAAAATATAAATTCTCCTCATATTTTTCTGCCGACAAACTTATATTTGCTACATTAATATAAAGTCGGTAACTTTTTGTTAAAAATAGTTGACACGCGGATGAAGGCATGGTATAAATAGCTTATCTTTACATTCACGCAGCTCTTTTGCACAATAATGAGAGTTCTGTCATTAGAAATTACAAAAACAGCTTGCGGAAAGTGAGAAAAATTTCATTATGTGGAGGAAAACATCATGAACAAAAACCTTAAGTCCGTTCTCTCGGTGGTTTTGTGCCTGGTGCTTGTTGCAGCCCTGTTTGCCGGCTGTAAGGAAGAACCTGTTCCTCAGGTTTCCCTCAAGCAGGCACAGTACAACACTACCACGTCCGTTATGCCCAGTAACTGGAACGAGTTTACCTATGCGGACAACAATGACACTCAGATCATGAGCTACATTGGATCTTCTTTCTTCGAATACGACTACAAGTTCGAAGGCGATAAGAAGTTCAATGCAGACGGATCCGTCAACAAGGCCGGCATCGTTCCCGGCGCTTACACCACCAACTACTCCGCTGCTACCAAGCTCGAGGACGTTACCGCTTCCGTCGACGCTAAGTGGGGCTACACCGATGATCAGAAGGCAGAAGGCGGCTACGCTTGGAAGATCACCCTGCGTGACGACCTGAAGTGGGACGATGGCACTGCCATCACCGCTGCTGACTTTGTTTACTCCATGCAGCAGCTGCTGGATCCCGCATTCATGAACTTCCGTGCTAACACCTACTACGACACCCTGATGATCAAGAACTCTAAGGCATACTTCTTCCAGAACACAGAAGGTACCTATGAGCCCGTTGGCAGCAAGTACGCAAGCAACAAGGCTGCTATTGCCGCCGGCGAAGTTCTTTACATCGACGTATACGAAGCATGGGGCGCAGAGGGCTACCTGTCTGCAGACGGCAAAGCTTGCCCCCAGTGGCTCGCCATCACCGATGAGACCGTTTACAACAACGAAGATGGTTCCGATCCCACCTCCGGCAAGATCGTTTATGACACCTACATGAGCATGCCCGCCTATGCTCCCGAGTTTGAAGTGGGCGGCGGCTACGCCAGCATGATGGCTATTTATGTAGAGAACACCAACCGTGACGTTAAGTGGGATACCGTCGGTATCTACCAGCCCGAAGGCGAAAACGCCATCGTTCTGTGCCTCGACAAGGCATACTCCTTCCTGAAGGATGACGGCAGCCTGTCTGTTTGGGCTCCCTACTACTTCTCCAGCCTGCCCGTCGTTCACAAGACTAAGTACGAGGCTTCCAAGATCGCTCCCGCTGACGGCGCAACTCTGTGGACCTCTAACTACAACTCCTCTCTCGAGACCACCGCTAGCTGGGGTCCCTACAAGCTCGTTGAGTTTGAGGCTGGCTCTCACTACAAGCTCGAAAAGAATGAGCATTGGTACGGCTGGAATCTGGAGCAGTACAAGAACCAGTATAACATCACTGCTATCAACTGCCGTAAGGTCGAAGATCCCAACACTGCTTGGCTGGGCTTCCTGAACGGTTCTTATGACGACGGCGCCCTGACCACTGAAAATGTCGGTGAGTATCTGGACTCCAAGTATGTTTACTACACCTCTACCTCTACCGGTACCTTCGGTATGCAGCTGTACTCCAACCTGGCTACCCTGAAGGAAAGCGAGAACAACAACGGTATTCTGGCTATCCAGGAATTCCGTCACGCATTCAACCTCGCTCTGAACAGAAGCGACATCGTTGAAAAGATCTGGCCCGGCTCCGCAGTTCCCTGCTTCGGCCTGCTGAACGTTGCATACTACTACGACATTGAAAACTCCCCCGATCTGGCTGACGGCGGTCAGTACCGTAACACTACCATCGCTAAGGAAGGCATCCTCCGCGCTTACGGCTTCACTCAGGGCACTGACGGCAAGTGGTCCGGCGGCGATCTGAAGGATCTGTCCACCGAGGACGCTTACGACGCTCTGACCGGTTACAACCCCACTCTGGCAAAGCAGAAGATTCAGGAAGCTATCGACATCCTGACTGCTGATCCCGAGAAGTATGGCTACGACGCTACCAAGGACATCACTCTGGTTTACGGCTCCTCTGTCGATAACGACAAGCAGAGATTCAGAGCAAACTATATCCAGGAAGTTCTGGATGGCCTGACCAAGGGTACCGCTCTGGAAGGCAAGATCAAGGTAGTCTTTGACGCATCCGCAGGCAACAACTGGGCT
This sequence comes from Faecousia sp., assembly GCA_045576415.1. Classification (GTDB taxonomy): domain Bacteria; phylum Bacillota; class Clostridia; order Oscillospirales; family Oscillospiraceae; genus Faecousia. Next base: position 5,191 of record JAZNGJ010000121.1, read on the forward strand.
GAGGCTTTCCGTACCGGCGCTACTCAGATCGGTTTCGGCTACGGCTTCTCCGGAAACGCCTTCAACCCCTTCGACATCGTGGGCGCATTCGTTAACCCCGAAGACGATCTCAACTACCACATGTACTGGGATACCTCCGCTATCGACATGACTCTGACCATGCCTGCTGGCGATTACGCCGGTGCCGGTGAGACCATCACCATGAGCGTTCAGAATTGGTTCTACTGCCTCAATGGTCTGGCAGAGACCGAGAAGCAGGCTAAGACCTACAACTGGGGTGAAGGCTTCGCTCCTGTTGAAGCAAGACTGATGATCCTGTCTGCTCTGGAAGAGCTGACCATCAAGGAGTCCCGCAGCGTAATGCTGATTGCTGACGGCGGCGGATCCTTCCTGGGCGCTAAGTTCTCCTACTTCTCTGAAGACGAGCACACCTTCATGGGCTTCGGCGGTATGAGATACATCGAAGTTAACTACACCGATGCTGAATGGGACGCTTTCGTTGCTCAGAACAACAACGACCTCTCCGCAGAGTACAAGAAGTCCGAGTAATTTCAGATAGCTGGATTATTAAGGATTAATTAATGCAAACGGCGGTGAGCCACTGTGCTCACCGCTAGTTTGGCATTTTACGACATTCTAAAAAGCTGAATAAATTGATACAAAAATTGCAACAGAAAATATGGGGCTATTATGAAAATGAATAATAGCAAGCGACCGGTTTTATAATAGCGGAAAAGGGAAGCTATTCATTGATATAATTTAGATGGTTTTAAGCTTCAGTTAGACGGTGCGCAGCTTTTGTGCGCTCAGAGCCTTGCAGGTAACTGCTTTTTTGGCTCGAACCCTATGAATTGGAAAACAACAAGACAGAGGAGAAAAACCTATGTATATGTTTAAATATGTGACGAAGCGTTTGAGCTTGATGCTGCTCACATTCATCATCATTTTCACGATGTGCTTTGTGCTGATCAAGCTTCTGCCGATCCCCACAAACGCGCTTCCGGGTCAGGATCCTGAGATCGTTATGAAAACGCTTGAGGGCAGAGGCTGGATCACCAACATTAAAGAGGGCGAGAACGGCGTCTGGACCTATGACCGCGTGCCGATCATGCTCCAGTACGGAAACTATATTAAGAGAATCGTGACGCAGGGCGACTTCGGTATTGTGACCACCTACGGCGAATATCTGAACATGAATATTTGGGAGGTATTTGTCAGCCATCTGCCTCCCACGATCCTGATTAACATTTACTCCACCCTTATCGGCGTGCCTATCGGCCTCGGTTTGGGTATTTTGGCTGCGCTTAAAAAGAATAAGTGGCAGGATCAGGTGATCAACGTTTTCATTATTCTGCTGATCTCGGTACCCTCCATCGTATTGGCACTTATGATCCAGTATGTATTCTGCTTTAAGCTCGGCTGGTTCCCGCTGGTAATGTCAACGAGCAACGATTACTTCACTTGGGAAGTTTTTCGTTCCATGCTTCCTGCTGTGTTTGCTCTGTGTTTGGGCTCCATTGCAGGATATGCGCGTTACACCCGGGCCGAGCTTTCCGAGGTGCTTACGGGTGAGTTTATGCTTCTGGCCAGAACCAAGGGCCTTACTAAGAAGCAAGCTATCTATCGTCATGCGATGCGTAACTCCATGGTCGTCATCTTCCCCTCAATACTTAGTGAGTTTATCTCGGTGCTTTCGGGATCGCTTATTATTGAGAAGATGTTTGGTGTCAACGGTGTTGGCGGTCTCTACCTCAACTCTATCACATTCCAGGATTATGACTTCTTTATGTTGTTATCTGGCTTCTACACCTTGGTAAGCCTTACGGCAGGTATCGTTATTGATATCAGTTACGGTTTCATTGACCCGAGAATTAGAATGGGAGCAAAATAATTATGGATAATAATATAAATAACATTCCTGTAGAAAAGTTTCAATTTGCGAAAAGAAACGATTTGTATCATGACAGCAAATTTGAAACCAAGCCCGTAAGCTATTTTATGGGCGCCTTTCAGCGCTTCTGCAAGAATAAGGGCGCGGTCGTTGGCGGTGTGGTTATTGCTGTACTGGTGCTTTTTGCTATCTTTGCCCCCTTCTTCACACCCTTCCAGCCCGCATACTACGATATGGTGTATGCATACGTAACCCCCAAGTCAAATCTGTTCGCGGGCAGCAATATTGATTTCTGGGACGGCTGCAAGCAGAAGGACACGAACTATATTGGCTACCTTAAGGATGTCGCGCTTGCTGCTGAAACCGGCAGAGAAATCATCAAAAACGGCGAGTATGTTATAAGCGAAGACGGTTCCACTTATTCTTACCGTTACGATACCTATTATGGTGTCGGCTTCGGTAAGTATAAGATCGTCTCCGCAGAAGAATTCAAGAATATTCAGAGATATCAGGATGAAACCGGCAGGCAGGTGCTTTATCCTGTTGTCAAGTTCTCTGACAGACCTACGCTTGAGAAGAACAAATATGACGCTAACGTCTACTATAAGGTAGAAAACCCCAATGCATCCATTCTTCGCCCCAAGCTTGACAAGAACGGCAATATCATTCCGAATTATTGGAAATACGCTGCCGGAGATGACAACGGCCTTATCCCTGAGTATAACTCCCTCAGAATCGAAGGCGAGAACGGCTTTGTGGAGGATGGTCAGCAGTACTTCTACGCCTACGGCCGTAAGGTTGACGGCGGTATTGAGATCAGAGCGGAATACTACGAATACTATATCTATCAGCATAATGAGGTGCTGAAGGACGGCATTGAAGAGCCTCTCTTCCTGTTCGGCACTACCGAAACGGGTAAGGATATCTTCGCCTGCCTTGCCTACGGCGCAAGATTCTCCTTCATGTTCGCGACGATCGTCGCACTGGTAAACTTTATCGTTGGTGTTATCTGGGGCTCCATTTCCGGTTACTCCGGCGGTAAGATCGACCTCTTTATGGAAAGATTTGCCGAGATTTTGGGCAGCGTACCTACCATGATCGTTATTACGCTTCTGAAATACCATATGGGTACGTCAAGCCAAGTGCTCGTCTTGTTCATAGCATTCTTTGCAACGGGATGGATCGGCATGGCAGGGAGAACGCGCATGCAGTTCTACCGTTTCAAGAATCAGGAATACGTTCTGGCGGCAAGAACACTGGGTGCCCGGGATACGAGAATTATGTTTAAGCATATTTTCCCCAATGGTCTCGGCACCATCGTAACGAGCGTTGCATTGGTAATCCCCTCGATGATCTACTCGGAGACAAGCCTTTCTTACCTGGGTATCATCAATCTGGAAGCAGGCAACACCACCAGTGTCGGTACTCTTATCGCAGCAGGACAGAAGTCCATTGTGGCAAATGCCGGATACGTGGCACTCTTCCCCTGCGTGTTCTTAGTTCTTTTGATGCTCAGCTTTAATTTGTTCGGCAACGGATTGCGCGATGCGTTTAATCCCTCTCTCAGAGGAACGGAGGATTAAGCATGAATAAAGAAATCAAATTATCGGTAAATGATCTTAAGGTCTCCTTCCGTACAGATGGCGGCAAGGTGCAGGCCGTGCGCAACATTTCCTTCGATCTTTACAAGGGTGAGACCCTCGCCATCGTCGGCGAATCCGGTTCCGGCAAGTCCGTTACCTCCAAGGCGATAATGGGTATTTCCGCAGGCAACTCTATTTATGAGGGCGGCGAGATCCTTTATGACGGCCAGGACCTTATTCGTATTCCCGAAGAAGAGATGCACAAGCTTCGCGGCGATAAGATCGCAATGATCTTCCAGGATCCCTTGTCCTCTCTAAACCCCATCATGCGAATCGGCAAGCAGATCACCGAAGCTATGCTGCTGAAGAACAAGGCAAACCGCAAGGAGGGCCGCGTGACCTTTAATAAAACCCTTGCGGAACTGTCTGAAACAATCAAAAAAGCCCTTGCCGAGACCCCTAACGCCAGCGTTTCCGCTTCTGACGTTGATAAGTATATCAAAACCTTTGACGACTTTAACATTCAGGCGATCAAGCTTGAGAACAGCTACAACGCAGCCCGCACCGCCGCAGAGGAAATGATCGCGGTGATCGAGGATCTCCTGTTCCTCACCGAAAAGAAGCAGAAGGTCGATGTTGTGTCGATGCTGGGTCTCATCAAGCGCAGCCTCAAGGACATCGACGACAAATACTTCGCTTCTAAATACGAGGAGGCCCTGAAAGCACACGCAGCTGCGGTTGATAGAATTACGCGCGCAGAGCGGAAAAAGGTGAAATTCTTTGATTTTGCGAAGAAGCTCGCCGGTGCCAGCGCGTCTAAGAACGAGGCATCCCCTGAGACGGTGGAAGTGCTTGAGGCCCTGAAGGAAACGGCAAAGGAGATGCTTGAACAGCCCCAGTACAACTTCTTCAGAATCGGTTATTACGTATACAAGCACCCTGAGACCGATCTTAGCCGTATGTCCGCTGACGAGGCTAACGAGATCGCCGTGAAGCTCCTCAACGAGGACTTTATGGACGACTTCCTTGCGCTCGTGAAAATCGCGGTTCAGTATTCGTTTAACAAGACTCTGGAGAACAAAAAGGCCGCCATCGAGGCTCTGGAGAATACGATCACGTTCTTCAAAGCAGGCGAATTCTCCTCTCAGGAGGCAGATGAGGCTTGCAAGAGCGTAAATAAGTGCGTTCTGGCAGCTATCGATCCTCTGGCCATTGTCAAGGACAGCGTAGCCTACACCTTCGGCGAAGCTCTCCGCAGAGAAGTGGAAAAGTACTTCTTCTATATTAAGAATAACCCCAAGGAAGAGGCCCGCTTTGCCCGTCAGACCGCACAGAGAGACGCGCTGCTTGCCAAGGGTAAGAAGGTTGACTGGAAAGTCATTCCCAAGTCTGTTGTGGAGCCTGCAGAGCAGATCGAGACGATCGTCAAGGTTCTCTCCCGCGTAATGAACAAGTTCAAGGCAGATGTTGCCGGCGCAGAGAGCTTTGACGCTGACAAGCGTTGCTTGGAGATCATTGATTACCTGAAGGAAAAGGCTTCCCAGGTGGTTTATACCCTCACCAAGCGGATCGCAAAGGAAAAGGCGATCAAGCTCATGGAAGAAGTCGGCATTCCTGAGGCGAGAATGCGCTATAGACAGTATCCCTTCGAGTTCTCGGGTGGTATGCGTCAGCGTATTGTTATCGCAATCGCACTTTCTGCTAACCCCGATATCCTCATCTGTGACGAGCCCACCACCGCACTTGACGTGACGATCCAGGCCCAGATCCTTGAGCTTATCAACCGACTCAAGCGCGAACACAATCTGTCCATCATCTTTATTACCCACGACCTGGGCGTCGTTGCCAACATGGCGGACAGAATTGCCGTTATGTATGCAGGTAAGATTGTAGAGTACGGCACGGCGGAAGAGGTGTTCTACAATCCTCAGCATCCCTATACTTGGGCGCTGCTTTCCTCTATGCCGGACCTTGATACCAACGAGAAGTTGGATGCGATCCCCGGCACACCCCCGAATATGATTTATCCCCCCGTCGGTGATGCGTTTGCGGAAAGAAACAAGTACGCAATGGAGATCGACTTCGAGATGCAGCCTCCCATGTATGAGGTTTCTCCCACACACTTTGCTGCAACTTGGCTGCTCCATCCCAACGCACCCAAGGTGGAGATCCCCAAGATCATTACCGAGCGTATCCGGCGAATGAAAGAAAGAGGTGGCAACCATGGAGAATAATCAAGAAGTATTGTTGAAAGTGGACCACCTTTGCCAGTATTTCCGCTTAGGACGCAAGGATCTTAAGGCTGTTGACGATGTCAGCTTTGAGATTCGCAAGGGTGAATCCTTTGGCCTTGTGGGTGTGTCCGGCTGCGGAAAGACCACAACAGGCCGTTCCATCATCAAGCTGTACGACATTACCTCCGGTAATGTGTATTTCAAGGGGCAGAGAATCGGAGCGGGCACGCGTTCTTATCAGGACGCGATCACCGCTGCCCGTAACGATGCCGCCAAGAAGATCAAGGCACTCCGCGCCGAAAAGAACGTGGACGCCACGAGAAGAACTGAGATCCAGGAAGAAATCAAGAAGATCAACGAGGAGCTTGCCGCTGTCGTTGCCAAGAACCGGGCGCTCATCAAGGACGCAAAGTCTAACAACAAGGAAGTTGACAAGCAGTACGTTGAGACCCTTCTCAAGGAACTGGAGACAGAATATGCCCAGAAGTTCAGCGCTGCTGAGGCATCCGGCGATAGCGAGAAGCTGGCGGCACTCAAGAAGGAGTATGCCAGCCGCTGCCGCGTAGCGAAGAAGAGCAAGCTGATCACCCAGATCCAGATGATCTTCCAGGATCCTATCGCATCTCTTGACCCCCGTATGACCGTGCGTGATATTATCGCTGAGGGTCTGGTGATAAACGGCATCACCGATAAGGATTATATCAACGAGAAGGTCTACGAGATCCTTGAGATGGTCGGTCTTGTGCGGGAGCACGCAGACCGTTATCCGCACGAGTTCTCCGGCGGTCAGCGCCAGCGTATCGGTATTGCCAGAGCGGTTATCATGCAGCCTGAGATGCTCATTGCCGATGAGCCTATCTCTGCGCTTGATGTATCGATTCAGGCACAGGTGATCAACCTGCTCAACGATCTGCGGGAGCGCTTGGGACTTACCATTTTGTTCATCGCGCACGACCTGTCGGTGGTCAAGTACTTCTCCGACCGAATCGGCGTTATGTACTTCGGAAAGATGGTCGAGCTTGCCGATTCGGATGAGCTCTTCAAGAATCCCCTGCATCCTTATACCAAATCTCTTCTTTCGGCGATTCCGTTGCCCGACCCCGTATATGAGAAGCAGCGTACGAGAATTCACTACAACCCCATTGCAGAACACGATTATTCGGTAAGCACTCCTTCGTTCCGTGAGATCACTCCCGGACACTTCGTATACTGTAACGACATCGAAGAGGAAAAATACAAGCAACTGGTCAAGTAACAGGATGGATGGTTAATAGCAGTGAAGCAGGAAACCAAAGTAACATTAAGAAATTATGCGATTTGTTTTGGCGTTGAGGCGCTGATCGCGTTCCTCGTGATTTGGTCAAAGGGCTTTTTTACACAGAGCCCGGCGGTAAATATCCAGATCCTATCAGACGCTTTCTTCGTCTCGGGCATCTTGATGACGCTTTTTGCGGGCATGATGTATGTCAGCGGCGAGGGGGCTCTCATCGGCATCAGCTTCGTTCTCAGAAATGTTGTGCTTGCCTTTGTCCCTATGGGCAGAGCAAGGCACGAGCGATATGCCGATTACCGCGCGCGTAAGCTTAGCGAGGCTAAAAAGCATAACAACCGCTGTATTCTTGTGACAGGACTTATCTTCCTTTTCGTTGGGGTTGTCTTTACGGTTATTTGGTACGCAGTATTTTATAACGCATAAGATCATCCCCGCGCACATAAAGCGTGATGTCCATAGCGGATCATTACGCAAACCGGGTATGGCATAGTTTCTGATTATATGTTGGATGTTGCGGAATAAAAAGGACAGGGGTATTTGCCCCTGTCCTTTTTTGTGCTATAATAAGAATAATCAAAAAAATGAAAAAGGAGATACCGTATGGATTCCAAAGCAAAAGAACGCTGCATGTTTATACTTGGTATTGCCATATGCTTTGCTGTAGCGGGTTTGGCTGTGCTGATCGAGAGCCTTGTCCCCGGAGATCTGCTGGGCGCGTCCATCGTTGCCTTGTTTATGGGCACGATCATCAATAGCTTCTTTCATCCGGGTTGGATGAAACCGGCTCTCAAATTTACATCCAAGAAGATCTTGAAGCTTGCGATCATCCTCTTGGGCGCATCCTTGTCCGTCAATGTGATCATGTCGGTGGGGAAGATGACCTTCTTCGTCATGATCTTTACCTTCGCCATGTGCTTTGGTGGCGGCTACTTTATTCGCAAGCTCTTTGGACTCAACTGGAAGCTAAGTAATCTGATTTCTGCGGGTACCGGCATCTGCGGCGGCAGCGCTGTGGCAGCCATCGCGCCTGTTATTGATGCAGATGATAAGGATATTGCCTTCGCCATGTCCTCCACCTTCCTGTTTGACATGGTGATGGTGGCGTTATACCCCATTATGGGCAGGCTTCTGGGAATGACCGATATTGCCTATGGCATCTGGGCGGGAACTTCTGTGAATGATACAGCCAGCGTTGTTGCCTCCGGATATGCGTTTTCTGAGGCGGCAGGCGACTTTGCCACAATGGTCAAGCTCACCCGAACCATTGCAATTATCCCTACCGTGCTGGTTTTTGCATACATTGGTACCCGCGTAAAGCGCAAAGAGCTTCAATCGGCGAACGAGGGGAAAAAGGTAAATATCCTGAAAATCATTCCTTGGTTTATTGTCGGTTTCCTGGCGCTGGCGATCTTGAACAGTGTAGGATGTATTCCCCTTGCTGTATCCGGCGTAATGAAAACGGCAAGCAAATTCCTGATGGTAACGGCGCTGGCAGCCATTGGCCTTGGAACCAGTATAACTGACTTCAAAAAAGCCGGTTTTGCACCTATGCTTTACGGAATCACCATCGATACACTTGTGACATTGACGGCACTTGCGGTGATCTGGTGCATGGGTCTGATGTAAATCACTGCCAATAGTGCGCCACGGATTATAAGCAGAATGTGGCACATCGGGGGCGACCAATGGTCGCCCCCGATGCATTCTATTGATGATTCTTCGCAAAATAATGCAGGAGCGGCCATAAGCCGCCCGAAAAAAGAAAGGAGAATGATGATGGATTTTTATAAGGTGCCCATTGGCTTTGGTATGGCGCTTGCCATGAACCAGCCTGCGATGAACGCTTATGCGGCAATGACGGAGGAAGAAAAGCAGGCTGTTGTAAACAAAGCTCACAATGTCCGCAGCGAAAAGGAAATGCACGACCTTGTGGTTTCCCTTGCCGGTGGCAGAATGGGATAAACCGGGGGCGGATGAAAACATCCGCCCTGTTTTTTATCGTCTGATCCGCAGATTCATGTGCATCACATTGACCCGGCAGTTATACAGTGTACGGAATTGCTCGGATACATAGCGGTCAGAGTACTGCACAAGAAGGAAATTGCCTTTTTCATCTTTCAGATTCAGATTGTTGGAGTAGAAGGCGGCAGCACCCTTGTTGTGGACAAGAATGGTACCCTCGTCCCAATTGCAGGCATCCTCGGATGTGTAAAGCACCAGTCCTTCGTAATCTTCAGAACGACCATGCAGGATATATACGCCATCGATCAGCGCGATCTGGGGATTGCGGATACCCTGTTTTACTTTACAAGGCTCGCAGCGGGTCCAGATCTTGCCGCAGTCCAGACTGATGGCGTGATCCAGCGTGTCGGTGGCCTCATCGTTGTGGGCATAAACATGGAGCACGCCGTTTTCGTCAAACAGCATGGCGCCGTAGTTTTTGTTTACGGGCAGAATGGGGACGATGCAGTGTTCATAAAAGCTGCGTCCGTTGTCATCGCTGCAATAGATGCGGTAGACATGGCTGTTGTCTTTACCGGTAAAATGCTCGTTGCACAGGTGCAGCACATAGATGATGCCGTCGCGATAGACCGCATCGTAAACACGGCCCTTGTAAGGTGTGAATTCGGCGGGAGCAGACCATGTTTCACCACCGTCGGTGCTGATAACATACCGGGGCGTATCCCAAGGCTCGCAGCATGTGGGATCCGTTCCGCTGTTGCGCAGACAGAAAGCGACAATGGTTCCGTCGTCGCAGGCCACTGCCTTTTCTACGGAGATCATGTGCAGACCGTCAAGGAAACAGTCCACAGAGTAGGGAAGTGTTTTGATGTCGGAATATGTTTTTCCTGCGTCCTTGGAAATACGGTATTCCACCCAGCCATAGGGAGAGTGTCCATTCCACCGAAGGGCGGAGCAGTTGGAATTGAAATCGATGAAACAGCCCGGTGCGAATTCTGCCATGGCGTGGGTCATGTGACCGCTTCTGCCGCGGCTTTTGTTGTCCACGTAAAGCTGGGGCTCCTCGATCTCGACGGTGAAGTTTTTGCCTATGATTTCCATGTAGCTCATAAGAAAACCTGCCTTTCTTTGATTGCTGTCAATATATCAGCCGCACTTGGAAGTGTCAACCATATGCGCAAATATTGTAAAAAAGTTGTCCCGCAATTATAAAAAGGATGTCTATATATCGTATTGACATTCCGGCAGGAGGCGGTAAGATGGAGGCAGAGGTGATAACTATGCTGAAAGAAAAAATAAGAAATAAAGAAAAACTGATCGGAATGTATGTACAGCTCGGCGATATCAGCATTGCCCGGATCGCGGGGCTGGCAGGCTACGATTTCATCTGGGTGGACACGGAGCACAGCTATATGTCCTTTGAAACGGTGCTGGGGCATATCATGGCGCTGAAATCCACCGGCACACCGGTGGTCGTTCGTGTGCCGCAGGATGATCTGACGGCAACGAAGAAGATCCTGGAAATGGGCGTGGACGGTATTATTTTCCCTATGGTAAGGAATGCGGAAGAGGCAGACCGGGTGATCGGTTATACCTTGTACCCGCCGGAGGGAGAACGGGGCTTCGGCCCTATGGGCGCGATCGACTATGGCTTCCAAAAAGCGTTTGAATATACACAAAGAAGTCAGAATGATCTGTGCCGGTTTATCCAGATCGAGCATAAGGATACGGTGGAGGATCTGGACAGGATCATGCGTAACCCCTATATCGATGGCTATATTTTCGGACCGAACGATCTGTCCGGCTCCTATGGGATGCTGGGGCAGGTGTTTTCCCAGGAGATCACCGGCGTGATCCGGCAAACGATCGCAAGATTGCGGGAGCATGGGAAATATGTAGGCATTGCTTCCGGCGGCTATTCCAAGGATGTGCTGGAGCACTGGAGCAGCTTTGCACCCGATATGCTGAGTGCCGGTGCGGATTTTGATTTTATCCGGGATGGCGCAGTTCAGAACCGGATACAAATGGAAGCGATCCATAAGGCAAAAAACCGGTGATCTGCCGGACGGAATGATCTGCGTGTTGCTTTTTTTCGCCGAAATGATATACTGGTGGGGAATAAGTAATGGCGGGGGATGACTTTCGTGAAAAAACTTTTTGAAAAGGACGCAGTGCTATTTGCGGTGCTTTGGATCGTTTTGTATGTTGTGAGCTTCAGCTTTGCCGATGGGATCAGCGAAGCCGTTGGCATGCCCAAAAGCATTACGGTTTGCGCAGGGCTAGGACTTTCGGTGGTGCTGGTGTGCTTTTTGCATCAGAATCAGCTTTGCGGCTATGCAGGCTTGGTGCCCGGAAAACGTTTTGACGGAGTGCTGGGCTATATACCCTTGATCGCCATTACGACGCTTCCCCTGTGGTGCGGTATGGAAGCACCGGAGTCGGTGCCGGCAGCGGTGCTGGGCGTGGTCAGTATGTGCTTCGTGGGCTTTTTGGAAGAGGTTATCTTCCGGGGCCTTCTGTTCACGGCGATGAGAAGATCCAATCTGAAAACGGCGGTGATCGTGTCGTCCCTTACCTTTGGCGTGGGCCACGCAGTAAACCTTTTGATGGGTGCGCCGGTTTTGGATACTCTGCTGCAGCTTGTGTATGCGTCCGCCGTGGGCTTCTGTTATACAGCGGTTTTCCATGTGGGCGGAAGTATTATTCCCTGCATCCTTTCCCACGGGCTGGTAAATTCCCTGGATGTGTTTGCTTCGGCGCTTTCGGAACAGGAGAAAATCGCAATGGCGGCTGTGCAAACAGTTTTGGGCCTTGGATATGGCATTTGGCTGTTCTGGAAAAACAGAAAAGGAGCGCGGAATACATGAAAGAGGAAATTTTTCGTACCTATCCCTATAAGACAGAGCTGCACTGCCATACGCTTCCTGTCAGCGGCTGCAGCCATATTTATGCTGCGGAGATGGTGCAGCTTTACAAAGCTCTGGGCGTAGATACCATCGTGCTGACCAATCACTATTATCGGCACAGCAATCCAGACCCTGCCCAGGCGCGCTCAAAAGAAGAAGTGGTAACGGAATATCTGCAGGGTTTCCGGGAACTGAAGACTTGTGCGGACGCAGAGGGGATCACGGCAATTTTGGGCATGGAGATCCGTTTTGCGGAGAACATCAACGATTATCTGCTGTACGGTATTGGTGAAGAAGATGTTGCTGTGCTGTTTGACTATCTCGGCGGAGATCTGGAGCGGTTTTGCAGGAACTTTAAAAATGAGAAGCATTTGCTCTTTCAGGCGCATCCGTTCCGGGACAAAATGGAGCTGGCAGATCCCAAGTATTTGGACGGCATTGAGGCATTCAATCTGTATCCCCGGGCAAATTCCCGGGTGGCACTGGCAAGAGCCTATGCCCAGCAGCAGGGAATGCGGATCATCGGCGGAAGCGACTGCCATGTGCAGGGGCATGAGGGCTGCATTTTGCTGCGGTCAAGGCAGCGGATCGAAACCGGTGAGGAGCTGGTAAAGGTTTTGAAAAGCGGCGATTATGTCTTTGAGGTGTTCGGCAGTATCATCCTGCCTTGATAAGGAGAATAGAGATGAAGCTTGGCTTGTTCACCGATGCCCATTATAGCTCGATTTCCGGCCCCACTGTTTTGGAACGCATCGAAAAGGCATTTGAAGCGTTTCAAAAGGCGAAGTGCGATCTTGTTGTATTCCTTGGTGATCTGCTGCATGATGATGTGAGCCACGAAAGGGAGATCGAAAATCTGAAAGCGATCGGCAGGATCTTTTGCGGATTTGACGGTTGTGCTTTTGCAGTCATCGGCAATCACGACACCAACCTGTTTACGAAGGACGCATTCTATCAGATCCTTGGTGAACAGTTCCGGCCGCGGAGTTTGGTTCTCGATGGGAAGTGTTTCCTGTTTATCGACGGCTGCTATTTTCAAAGCGGAGAAGAATACCGCCCGGGACATACCGATGGTGTGGATACCTGGTATCCACACGCGGATGCGCTGGAGCGGGATCTGGGCCAAATGGAGGGCGAGCTCGCATACATATTTACCCATCAGGTGCTGGATCTTTCCAGCGGCAGTGTGCAGAGGATCCTTAACGCGGCGGATATCCGCGGAATTCTGGAAAAAAGCGGAAAGGTGCGCACTGTATTTCAGGGGCACAGCCATAGGCTGGTGGAGTCGGATATCAACGGGATCCACTATATGACCTTGCCGGCAATGCACGACCGGGAGAATGCGTATTACATTCTGGATCTATAAATAAAAAGTGACGCATAAAAATGCGTCACTTTTTGCTTATACGCAGCAGCTGCTGGCGCTGTTTGGGTGAAATTCCGTACTGTTTTTTGAACTTTACGGAGAAGTAATTGCTGTCATTGAAACCGCTTTGGGCGGCGATCTCCGAAATGGGAAGCTTGTCAGATTGCTGTAGTAAGGTTTCTGCATATTGCAGCCGCAGCAGATTTAAGTATTCGGAAAAACCGAAGCCGGTCTCCTTTTTCAGCATCCGGGACAGGTGCTCCGGGCTGATAAAGAATCGCTGCGCCAAATCCGGAAGAGTCAGTTCCTCTGTAAAATGCCTCTGCATATAACGGATGGCATCGGCGGTGTAGTGGCTGTCCTTGGCCCGATTGTCATAGGTGTTGGGGTTTCGTGCCATGGTGAAAAAGAGCATTTGCGTATAGCAGTTAAGGCTTTCCTGAGAAAGGGCGTCATTTTTGCGGTACTCTGTCTCGATACTTTTAAAGATGGAATATATGGTGTCCGCAACATTCGGGTTGCGGTAAAGATAGAGCATGGATGGAAGATACGGCACCACCGCGGTGGGGATAAACCGGCGTGAGCAGTTGATCAGCATTCGGGAATACTCCACATCCTTGTAAAAGGTGTTGTGGATCACGCCCTCGGGTATCAGAACCACATCTCCCGGTTGGAGCTGGTGGCTTTTGTTGTCAATGAAATAGCTGCAGTTGCCGTTTTCAATATAGTAGATTTCAAAAAAATTGTGATAGTGGGGCGGACCTGCCAGCTCGCCTGTGATTTTCCGGCCGATATCATGATGAAAAACGAAGGGCTTTTCGATGGGAAACAAAGAGACACTCATGGCATCCTTCCTCCGACAGCAGCGTATAGAACGGCATGTTTCTTGTTGATGGGCATATGCTATCATAATCTATCATAAAAATCAAGAAAAACCGCACCATATGCAGTTATTATTAAGGAATTCGCTGTTTTAATGATGTAAAATAGAAAATGGAAGCTACCGGAATGGGGATGGTTTCTGTATTATCATGATGAATGGAAGTGTACTTTGTGAAGCACTACGGAAAGCGTGTGGAGGATCTGAAAATTGCCTATATTGGCGGCGGCTCCCAGGGTTGGGCATGGGGCCTGATGTCTGATCTTGCCCGGGCGGAGGATATCAGCGGTGATGTATATCTTTACGATATCAACTTTGAGGCAGCAAAGAAAAATGAGATCATTGGAAAGCTGTCAAATGCTGCCGAAGGCTGCAAGTCTCAGTGGAACTATAAGGCGGTTGAGACTGTAGGCGAAGCGCTGACCGGGGCGGACTTTGTGGTTATCTCTATCTTGCCGGGAACGCTGAAGGAAATGGAAAGTGATATCCATGGGCCTGAAAAGTTTGGCATCTGGCAGCCCGTAGGCGACACTACCGGTCCCGGCGGTGTGATCCGGGCGCTGCGCACCATTCCTATGTTTGAGGTGATCGCTGAGGCTGTGAGGGAACATTGCCCGGATGCATGGGTTATAAATTACACCAACCCTATGACCGTGTGCATCAATACCCTATACCGTGTCTTTCCGCAGATCAAGGCCTTTGGCTGCTGCCATGAGGTTTTTGGCACACAGAAGCTGCTGGCAACGGCAGTCGAGGAAATTCTGGGAATTGCAGCGCCTGGCCGTGACCAGATTAAGGTCAATGTAGTAGGTGTTAATCACTTCACATGGCTGACCAAAGCTCAGTATAAGAATATCGACCTGTTCCCGGTATATCGTCAGCTAGCGGAACGCTACTATGATTCCGGTTATGACAAGGGACATGATAATAACTGGATCAATAATGACTGGGCATGTGCCCACCGGGTCAAATTCGATCTATTCCGTCGCTTTGGCTACATTGCCGCAGCCGGAGACCGGCATCTGGCGGAATTCTGCCCTCGAAATTGGTATCTGCGGGATCCGGACTGCGTCCGGGAATGGACCTTTAACCTGACTCCCATTTCCATCCGGTGGAAGATGTACAGTGACCGGCTGGAAAAGGGTGGAAAAATGCTGCGGGGCGAAAAACCGTTTGAGCTCAGCGAAACCGGTGAGGACGGTGTGAATCAGATCCGTGCCCTGTTGGGACTTGCTCCTTTTGTAACGAATGTGAATATACCCAATGTGGGGCAGATCCCTAACCTGCCGCTGGGGGCAGTGGTAGAGACTAACGCTTCCTTTTCGGATAATGAGGTTCGTCCGTTGTTTGCCGGCAATGTTCCGGAAAGTATCTATCCTCTGGTTGCCCGGATCTGCGGCCAGCAGGAAATGTTGACCACGGCCGGCTTGAGCCGGGATCTGGATCTGGCATTTCAGGTGTTTGCGGGTGATCCGCTGGTGGATCTGTCCCTAGCGGATGCCAGAAAGCTGTTTGACCAGATGGTTGATGCCACGAAAGCGTATTTGTCGGATTACAAAGTATAACAAACAGCGGAAAAAAGAATGAAAAATCAGCACCCATGGGGTGCTGATTTTATTTGTGCATTTTCCGGAATGTTCCGGGGGGCTGCCCCAGATTCTTTTTCACGAATGAATTGAAGTAATACTCGTTGTTAAAGTTCATACGCTCGCTGATATCCTTCAGAGACAGCGCGTCGTCCAGCAAAAGGGCAGCCACATGCTCGACCCGCTGCTTTTTGATATAGTCGGAGAGGGAGAGCTCTTCGTATTTGGAAAACAGGCGGGATAGCTGCTTGGAGCTTAAATAGCAGTACTTGGCAATGTCCGAAACGGAAAGATTCAGTTCCACATTGTCTGCGATATACTGCTTGGCGATGGTGATGCGGATGTCTGCGGAAGAATCATTGTTTTCTGCCGGATGTTCCTTCATTCCTGCCGCCCGGAATAGCAGCACGATGAATTCCAGTACCCGGTTTTCGATCAGCAGAAGAGAAGTTTCCCGATTCAGTTTATGCTCTTCTTTGATAAAGCGCAGATTCTCCGGAATCTGGGGCGGCAGTGCTCCGCAGCAGGTATATGTGGATTCAGAAAAGGGAAGCAGCGGATTTTGGACGTTTCCATTGAAGGTGACGGAGAACTTCCGTGTATCGGGAGCAGAATCGATCAGGCGGTGCTTTGCGCGGGGCGCAATGATCAGATAATCGCCGGCGCCGATCCGGTATTCCTGTCCGCCCATTTCGTAGACCTGGCAGCCCTGCTCGATAATATGGACTTCGAAATCCGTATGGTGGTGGACTTTTTTTGTAATGCTTTTGGAGTCCTTTTCCACGAAAATGTATTTCAGATAGCAGTTGGAAATGCCCAAATGACTGGATTCGCTCTGTTTGTACAGGATCTTCATCCGCGATCACCTCACGGGCATTATACCATATCGATCCCAATTGCACAAGGAGATGTCCGAAAAATATAAAAACAGGTTCTGAATTTGTATTGTAATATGGCGGAAACATGGTATTGTAGAATCAGAATTATCCGGAGGTGAGCAAGTGAAGATTTTGAATTTCGGTGCGTTGAATATCGACTATGTTTATGATGTTGAGGCGTTTGTCCGGGGCGGTCAGACCATCAGTGCCCAGGCGCTGACCAGAAGCATCGGCGGCAAGGGTCTGAATCAGTCTATCGCCCTGGCGAGAGCGGGCGCACAGGTGTATCATGCCGGATGTGTGGGAAACGACGGAGATTTTTTGATAGATTACCTGCAGGAGAATGGCGTGAATACGGAATTGGTCAGAACCGTGGATGCGCCCACGGGGCACGCTATGATCCAAGTAGACCGGCAGGGACAGAACTGCATCATTATCTACGGCGGTGCCAATAAGGCCATTACCTGCGAGCACATTGAGGATGCGCTTTCCCGCCTTTCACCCGGTGATGCGGTGCTTTTGCAGAATGAGATCAACGATGTCCGGCTGATTGCGGAAAAGGCCCACGAAAAGGGAATGTTCGTGATCCTGAATCCCTCTCCGGTGACAAATCTGGATGTGCCGCTTCAGATCGTGGATCTGTTTTTGCTCAATGAACTGGAGGCTGCCGAAGTCTTTGGAAAAGAAACCACAGAAGAACAGCTGCAAGCCATGCAGACAGCTTGCCCCAATGCGAAATTCGTGCTGACTTTGGGAGAAAACGGTGCTGTCTATATGGATGCGGAGCAGACAGTGTGGGCAGATGCGGTGAAAACCAACGCGGTAGACACCACGGCGGCAGGGGATACCTTTACCGGCTATTTTCTGACATCGTATTTTGCAGGTGAAAGCATGGAAAAGGCCCTGCGTACCGCCGCAAAGGCGGCAGCCATCGCAGTATCCCGGAAGGGCGCATCGCCGTCCATTCCCTATAAAGAAGAAATTACATTTTGAAAGGATCGTTATTATGGAGTACAATTTCGGTGCATATCCCACTATGATCACGCCCTTCAAGGCGGACGGCCAGATCGACTATGATATGGTCAAGCAGTATGTCCACTGGTATGCTGAAAACGGCTGTGACGGCATTTTCTCTGTTTGCCAGTCCAGCGAGATCTTCTTCCTGTCCGTTGAGGAGCGGGTAAAGCTGAACAAAACCGTTTATGAAACCGCCAAGCAGATCGAAAAGGAGACCGGCAAGCTTTTTACCATTGTTTCCTCCGGCCATGTGTCTGATTCTCTGGAGGATCAGGCCTATGAGCTGAACAAGATCATTGAAAGCGGAACCGATGCCTTAATCCTCATCACCAACCGACTGGATCTGAACAACGAGGGTGATGATGTGTGGATCGCAAATGCCGAGAAGCTGCTTTCCATGCTGCCTCCTGATGTGAATCTGGGACTTTACGAGTGCCCCCATCCTTACAAGCGTCTGGTCACGCCCAAGATCCTGAAGTGGTGCGTGGAGACTGAACGCTTCTACTACATGAAGGATACCTGCTGCGATATGGCTACGATCAACGAGCGCCTTGATATCGTTAGAGGCACCCATTTCAATCTGCTGAACGCCAATTGCCAGACCCTGCTGGATTCCATGCGCGCCGGCGGCAAGGGCTATTGCGGCATTATGTGCAACTTCCATCCCAAGCTCTATAGCTGGCTGTGCGCCAACTATGAAAAGGAGCCGGAGAAGGCACAACTGGTGCAGTCTGTCATCGGAACCTTTGGCTTCATCGAAAACGGCCTTCCTTATCCGCTGACTGCCAAGTACAGCATGAATCTCTGCGGCAATCCCACAGAGGTCACTGCCCGCAGCAAGCCCGGTGAAACACTCTCCGATTACGGCAAGGGCTGCGTGGAGCAGATGAAGGCTGCCACCGACTATCTGGAAAAACTGCTGGGATTGTAAAATGAGAGGTTACAGTGGCTGGTCTTATGCGCCGTACCGCCCGTTTATGACGGAGGTTGGCGATGTTTACATTTGCCGTATTGTTCCCGGCACCCATTCCATCCACTTTGAGTGGCTGGATATTGGTGAAGAATGTGCAGTCTTCTGCCGTAAGCGTGGCGAGGGTGATTTCGTCTGCATCGGAAAGACTTGCAAAACGGAATTTGATATTGCGGATCTGGAAACCGAAACGGATTACGAATTCTATGTCCAGGCCGGTCAGAAGAAGAGCCGGATCCGCCTTGCCCGTGCCGGCGAATCCATCGGCACCGTGATCAATTACCTGCACCCCGAGGACGATGCCTACCTGTTCTCCGGCCGTTACCTGTCCTCCCCGTCGCTGGTACGGCACCCGGAGGGACATTTGCTGGTCTCTATGGATATTTTTAAGTCCGAATCCCCCCAGAATCTGACCCTGCTGTTCCGCTCTGACGATGACGGCAAGACCTGGTACTATGTCAATGAGCTGATGCCCTGCTTCTGGGGCCTGCTGTTTATCCACAAGGGCGAACTGTATATGCTGTCCATGGCTACGGAGTATGGCGACCTGCTCATCGGCAAGTCCACCGATGGCGGCAATACCTTCGGTACGCCGGTGTGCCTGCTCCGGGGCTCCAATGGCAAGGGTAAAAATGCCGGCTGCCACAAGAGTCCCCAGAAGATGTGCTACTATAATGGCCGGCTTTACGGCTCTATGGAATGGGGCACCTGGGGCAACAAGGACTACGGTCATGCGGCTATGGTCATGTCCATTGATGAAGAAGACAATCTGATGGTGCCGGAAAACTGGAGCTTTTCGGAGCCTGTCCGGTTCGATGCACTGGCACCGGAGCTGGAAGGCTATCCAACGGATACCGTTACCATCGAAGGCAATGTGGTGGTGACACCTGAAGGGAACGTGGTCAACATTATGCGCACCACGCTCCCCAATCAGGCCATCGTTCTGGATGTGGATACAGAAGCCCCGGAGAATCAGCTGAAGTTTTCCCGGTTGATGGAGTTTCACGCAAACCGCTCCAAGTTCCCCATCCGATATGACGAGGTCAGTAAGTGTTATTACTCCATTGCTTCTACAATTTCCGACGATGAGAAGCCCTTTGCCAGAAATTATCTGACACTGATGATGTCCAAGGATCTGGTTAAGTGGGATATTATAGCGGATCTGTACGATTTTCGTGACCGGGATCATATGGAAGCGGGTGTACAGTATGTCCAGTTTGAGTTTGAGGGAGACGACATTATCTATGTCTGCAGAACCGCGCTGAACAAGGCACATACCTATCACGATTCCAATTACATCACCTTCCACAGGATCCGGGATTTCCGGAAGCTGGCTTCGGACTAGTATTAAGCGGCAGCGGCGTATGTCTCTGCCGCTTTTTACAGGTTGCAATCGGACTTCTGCGGTGCTATGATAATAGAAGAAAGATGTGTTTTGAGATAACCGGAGAAGGGAGCAGTCATGCACGAAGAATATATCCGAAAAGTTCCGGGCAGCGGCATGTCGGTTCTGCTGATCCACGGAATCGTGGGTACGCCAGACCATTTTAAACCGTTCCTTTCCCTGTTTCCGGATGACTGGTCGGTGTACAATATTCTGCTGGACGGACACGGAAAAGATGTAAAAGCCTTTGCGCAAACATCGATGGAAAAGTGGAAAGACCAGGTATTTTCCTGTTTGGAAGAGATCCTGCAAAACAGCCACCGTGTTATGATCATTGGCCACTCCATGGGCTGCCTGTTTGCGGTGCAGGCGGCGGTTCGGTATCCGGACCGGGTAGCACAGTTGTTTTTGCTGAGCATCCCCCTGCGGCTGCGGATCCCGCTGTCTACCGTCATGTCAACCATGCGCATTGCCTTCGGCAATGTAAGACCGCAGGACACAGTGGCGCGGGCCATGCAGCAAGACGGTGGTGTGGCGTTGGAAAAAGGCTTCTGGAAATATATCCCATGGACACCAAGATTTATTGAGCTGCTACAGGAAATGCGCCGCACGGAGAAAATGCTGCCCCGGCTTGCGGCGCCGACACAAGCCTATCACGGGATGCAGGATGAACTGGTCAGTGAGGGCAGCTGCAAAGTGCTGGAAAAGAAAACCCGGGCGCAGTGCATCCGCTTGCCGGATTCCGGACATTTTCGGTATGAAGGGGAAGACCTTTCCCTGCTGCAGAACCGCTTGAAAGCGTTGATCGAGCAATATTCGCAGTAAAAAAGCGTGCCATCCGGCACGCTTTTTATCTCGCCCGCAGTTCCCAGAAAGCGACCGCGCTGGCGGCTGCTACATTCAGGGAGTCCACTCCGTGGGACATAGGAATCATTACGGTATAGTCGCAATCGGAAATGGTAGAAGCTGCAAGTCCGTCGCCCTCTGTGCCCAGAATGACCGCCAGCTTTTCTTCCGCGCGAAGGGCAGGATCGTCAATGCTGACGGAATCCTCTTTCAGCGCCATGGCGGCGGTCTTGAAGCCCATGGAGCGCAAGTATGCTATATCCGGTTCCGGCCACTGGTGCAGGTATGTCCATGGGATCTGAAAAACGGTGCCCATGCTGACTCTGGCGGAGCGGCGGTACAGGGGGTTCGTGCAGGCAGGGGTCAGCAGAATGGCGTCAATACCCAAAGCTGCGGCGGAACGGAAAATGGCACCCACATTGGTGGGATTCATCACATCTTCTAAAATGGCGATCCGCCGGGCACCCTGCAGAACCTCTTCCACAGCGGGAAGCGGAGGCCGGCGCATGGCACACAGCATGCCCCGGGTCAGCTGAAATCCGGTCAGCTGGGTCAGTACCTCCGGAGAAGCGGTGTATACAGGAATATCGCCGCAGCGTTCAATGGCTTCCCGGGCTTCTTCGTTCACATGGTTCCGCTCCACCAGCAGGGAAACGGGTTCACAGCCGGCATCCAACGCCCGGGAGATGACCTTGGGGCTTTCCGCAATAAACATGCCTTTTTTTGGTTCAAAGCGGTTCAGAAGCTGCGCTTCTGTCAGCCGGGCGTAAATATCCAATTCCGGCGCGGAAAAATCGGTGATTTCAATATAGTCGATCATGGCTTCCTCCGGATCAGTAGACCCATGGCTGATTCTGCGGCTTGGGCTGGGGCTTGGGGTCGTGGTTGCTGCGCAGAAATTCATAGGCGCAGGCATAGGTCACTTCCACCTCGTTCTTGCGCCACAGGTAGAGGACCAGCTGGCTTACAAGATAGAGCCCGAAGAACAGGAAGTAGGCTGCGTCTGGGCTGAACGGAAGTGTCACACCCAGCAATCCCAAGATCACATCGGCATAGCAAAGAATTCCGGTCAACATCTCCAGAAGATAGAACCACCAGAAGCTGGCATCCAGCTTGAACAGGTCGATGCACAGATACCGCATCAGCTTTCGGCTGCTGCGCATTGCGGCAAAGGCCCGGGGCTGATCGCTGTCCAGCAGGAAGTAGGATGCCATCCGGTAATGATAGAATACGGGAATACTGATGGCGAGGATTACGATGGCGGTGATGATCAGCAGCGGCGCCATAACCGCTTTTGTGGCTGCGGCAAATGCTTCCTGCAGAGCGGCAGGATCGTTCATGGCAGCCGGATCGGACATCAGCGGCTCAAAGACTTCCAGCATAGGGGCGGCAAAGGGGGTCAGAAAGAAAACGGAGGCAGCGATTTGGGAGCTGATAATGACAATGAAAATAACGATTGCGGTCTTCAGAAGATTGAGCCGCAGCACTGGCCCAAAACGGCGGAAGCCCTCACACAGATCCCAGGGGGAAACGGTTTCTTCCCGGGAAAGCCGCATGGTCACATACAGATACCCCATTTGCCAGAAGGGAAGTAGCACTGATTGGGAAAGGCGAAGGATGGCCTGGGCGGTGACAAGAACGGTGCGGCTGCCGATGCCACTCAAGCCACCGGTGGAACCGATCTGCTGTTCCAGAAAATAATCCGCTGCAGCCAGAAGGAAGGACAGGAGCAAAACTGTGCCTGCATGGATGAGGATCAGTTTTCTGGGAGGATAGGCAGCATTTGCAAGGCAATATTTTGCCCGGTCTTTCAGAGCGAGACGATCATTTTTGTCCATTGGAGACCTCCAAAGTAAATTCCTAGTACCATGGTAAACCATAGCGGTAAAAATAGCAAATGAATTTTTTGTAACCTGTGGAAATATGCTGCGGACTGTGCTACAATAGGGGTAAATCACAATTACCGGGAGGAGATCCTATGGAGCTGGGGCAGCGGATCAAAGCAGCGCGTTTGGAACTGGGACTTTCCCAGCGGCAGCTGTGTGGGGATACGATCACCCGCAATATGCTCTCTCAAATTGAAAACGGGTCTGCCCGGCCGTCAATGGATACGCTGGCGTATCTTGCCCAGCGGTTAGGGAAGCCGGTGAGCTTCTTTCTGGAGGAGGATGCGGTATTATCGCCCAATCAAGGGGTGATGGAGCAGGCGCGCCGGGCGTACAGCGACGGCGACCATCAAAGAGTAAGGGAGAGCCTTGCAGCATATCGCCAGCCCGATGAGACCTTTGACTGGGAAAAGTCATATCTGCTGGCACTGTCGGCGCTGCAGCTGGCAGAGCAGGCGCTGCAGGAAAACCGGATCCCTTATACCCGGCGGCTGTTGGAGGATGCGGCTGCGGAGGGGGCAAAAACGCCCTATTATACAGCCGCTTTGGAGGATAAGCGGCAGCTTCTGCTGGCAAGGACCGGAGCTGCTGCCCGGCTTCCCAATGTGGATGCGGTGCTGCTGAGCAGGGCAGAGGAGGCGCTGCGGCAGCAGAAGCAGGAAAAAGCCGGTGCGTATCTGGATGCCTGTGAAGAGCGAAATGCTTTGTGGCATTTGCTGCGGGGGAAAGTATATTTTGCGCAAAAAGAGTGGACTTCGGCGGTCGCCCATCTGCAAGCGGCAGAAGAAGCCTGCCCACAGGATACGATCCCGCTGCTGGAGCAGTGCTTTAGTGCGCTGGAGGACTACAAGATGGCATATTTCTATGCCTGCAAGCAGAAAAAATAACAGAGCACAAACGCAATGCCGCCGGATCCTTTGCAGATCCGGCGGCAGTTCCTGCGTATTAAAGATTATGCTCACTCCACACCCAGCTGCGCTTCCACGGCGGCGGTGTTTTGTGCAAGGTATTCGTTGACTTCGCTCATACCCGCACCAACGATAGCCATGGTGCGGTCATAGGAATCAACGCACTTTTTCAGGCCGGCATCCGACAGATCGAACTGGGTCTTCCAGTCGGTGATGGACTTGTCCAGCGGCAGAATGTTGTACTCCGATCGGCCGGTGGACGGATTTTTGTCCAGATTGACCCATGTGGGCAGGCATTCGGCGCTTTCGAGGATCACCGTACCGTCGGAATAGCGGCTGAAGGTGACGCTGAACAGGACACCGTCCTCCGTGTGGGCAGTCTTGACAGAGGAAAGATTGCCAAGGCGCTGGTTGGAAACGGCATTGCCCATGGAGTACAGGCATACAGTCTTTTGCGTTTCATCCGTGGTGCTGGTCAGCAGCTCCACCGGCTGCACCACATGGGGGTGGCCGCCGATGATCACATCCACGCCCAGGTCGCACAGGGCCTGCGCGATCTGAGACTGAATGGGAGCTTGTGTGGTCTGATATTCATAGCCCCAGTGGACGAACAGAATGAACGCATCCGCACCCCGAAGACCTGCTTCTGTCATATTTTCGGAGATCTCGTCATAGAAAAGATCCAGATTGGTGTAATCAAAGGAATTGATCAGCGGCGCGTCCTCAGGCTTCATCGTGATATAGTTGGGGGCTTTGACATTGGGATCGGCGCTGTCCTCATAGGTGTAGCAGGCAAGGGCCAGCTGGATGCCGTTGCGTTCCACGATCAGATAATCCGCTTCGTCCGCATCTGCTTTGGTGCCCAGATGGGCAAGCTCCCGGTCAGCGATGATCTCCAGCGTCCGGTCCATGCCGACTCTGCGGGTGTCATAGGAATGGTTGTTGGCGGTGAGCACCATGTCGAAGCCGGCGTTTTTCATGCCGTCGATAATGCCATCAGGACAATTGAACTGGGGATAGCCGGAATAGGCGTAGCCGTTGTTGCTGCCTGCCAGCGTGGTTTCCAGATTGCCAGCAGCATAGTCAGCAGCTTGAATATGGCCGGTTAAATACCGGAAAATACTGTCGAAATGATAGGTTCCGTCGCTGTTTCTGCAGGAATTGAACACGGGGGAGTGCATCAGCATATCGCCCATGGCAGAGAGCTTGAAGCTGGCTTCTTTGACAACGGGCGGCTCTGTGGTGGTGGGAGGGATCGTGGTGGGAGCCGTTGTTGTGGGAGCCGTTTGCGTGGTCGGCGGCGTGCTGTGATCAGAAGGATCCGTGGGATCCTGCGGGTTGCCCAGCGTGACGGCGAGTATGATCAAGCCGGTGAGGACCAGAACCAACAGCGCGATCAGTACGATCAATCCGCTGGAGTTCTTTTTTCTGCGGCGGCGGGGTGGGGTCATGGAAAAGCCCTCCTTTCTGTATTTGCGAGGGGATATCAGTCTGAAAGATAATGCACGGCGGAGACTTCTTGATTCTCCTGATAGTATATCCGGGGAACCCGGCGGCTAATGCCGCAGGCAAATTCATAATTGAAGCTGTCTGCTTTTGCGGCAATTTCTTCGATGGAAATATGCCGGCTGCCGCTGCTGCCGATGAGGATCACGGGGTCGCCATGCTGCACACCGGGGATGTCCGTCACATCCACCATCATCTGATCCATACAGATGCGCCCGAGGATCGGCGCTTTTTCTCCGCGGATCAGCACATAAAAGCGGCCCGACAGATTTCTGCGGTAGCCATCGGCATACCCTACGGGGATGGTAGCCACCATGGTAGGCCGCGTTGTCTCAAATGTACCGCCATAGCTGATCTGCCTGCCCGGGGGAAGCAGGCGGAGATTGATGATGCGGCTGTGCCAGCTGAGCGCCGGACGCAGGGGGAGCAGAGATGGCGCCACTTCATTACTGGGATACAGTCCGTAGGTAATGATTCCGGAGCGCACCATTTCGTAATGACATCCGAAATTCATAATGCCGGCAGAATTGTCCAAATGCCGGATGGGGATGCAGACACCTCTTTCCCGCAGCATTTGATCAAACCGGGCAAACCGTTCTGCTTGCGAGCGGGCCCGGGTCAGGTCTTTGCAGTCCGCAGTTGCAAAATGGCTGAAGAGACCTTCCGCGGAAAGCCCGGGCAGGGAAGCGATGGCAGCGCAGTGATCGGCATCCGTATCCGTTACCTGAAAGCCAATGCGGCTCATGCCGGTGTCCACGGCGAAGTGGAAGCAGGCGGTTTTTCCCAAGCTTTGGGCAGTGTCGGAAAGGGCCACAGCATCCTCATAGCGGAAGATGGTGGGACGAATGTCATTTTGGATCGCGGCAGCAAAAGCCTCGGTAGGCGTATGCCCCAGGATCAAAATGGGTTTGCGGAGCCCTGCATTACGCAGCTCCAACGCTTCCAGAATGGAAGCAACGCAAAAGAAAGCGCACTTTTCTTCCAAAAGCCGGGCAACTGCAATGGCACCGTGGCCGTAGGCATCTGCCTTCACCACGGCCATAACGGCTTTTCCGGCCTTTTTACAAATGGCGTCAAAGTTATCCGCTATGGCGTCCAGATCGATTTTAGCATAAGTGTTGTCGAAATTCATGGAATCAGCTCCATAAGATATGTTTCGCTTATTCTATCACGAAACAGCCGAAAAGTAAACATGTCGGCAGGTCAAAGGCCAGATATAGAAGACGCTCTCTCAGCTTGCGAAGCACTTCCGTTTATTCGGAGTGGGCGTTTTTCCTCTTTCGCTGCTTCTGCTGGGAGGAAGGAATGAAATGACGGGGACTGAGACCGTACTCTGTTTTGAAAGCACGGTAAAAGCCTGCATAATCGCCAAATCCGCATTCGCTGCAAATGTGGTTGGGCTTTTTGCCCTCGGTAAGAAGCTGGCGGGCTACCTGCAGCCGCTTCTTTTGAATGTAGCGGTAGATACTGGTGCCGACCTGCCGGTTGAATTCGTGACTTAGATGGTATTTGCTGACAAAGAACTGCTCTGCCAGACTGTCAAGAGAGAGGTTTTCACTGTAATGGTGGCTGATATAGTCGATGACCTGCGATATCAGGTGGCTTGCAGAGGAAAACGCTTCGTAGTAGTCGCCCTCCTGCGCAGCCAAGCGGTTGATGTATACCAATAGCTGCGTCAAGATGCTGCGGCACTGCAGGTCGGAGCCGTAGTCTTCCAAACGGTATTCAGAGAACAGATCTTCCAGCAGAACCAGTATTTGCTTTCGGTCGGATGCTTGCAGACGCAGCTGACGGACCGCGTCAGGCCTTGCCGGATCCAGGGAACGCAGCAGGTCGGAGTGGGATGAGGAAAGCGTTTCGATCATCTGGGGATCCACCCAAAGCACATAGCGCTCGTAAACGGATGATTCGGAGCGTATATAAACCTGATGCAGCTCCTTGGGGGCAATGATGAGGATATCTCCGGGCATGACACGGCAGATACGGCTGTCGATGGTGTAGGTCACATCGCCGGAGATCAGATAATAGATCTCATAAAAATCATGGTGATGCAGAGCCACATCTTTTAAGTGGGAGTCCCGCTTGTACTGCAGTTCGAAATCCGGATCCAGCATTTCCTGCCGGGGGTCAAAACTTTGAGGTTGCAAAGGCATAACCGTAGAATTCCTTTCCAGCGATCTCTGTGAGAGTATAATAGACGAAAGAAATTACGGTGTCAATATGAAATCCGCAAGTTTCGCAATGTAAAATCGCAAAAAATGCTATTTCCTTAGAGAAAGATTGCGTGTATAATGATAACATGGAAAATGTGTGGTTGCACGACAGGAGGATGTCAAATATGGAAAAGCTATGCTATCAAACCTTGGAGAACATTGGATACAGTGGTTATCTTCTGAAAGACGCACCGGAAAAGGTGCTGCAGTTCGGTGAGGGTAACTTCCTGCGGGCGTTTGTGGACTATTGGTTTGATATGTCTAATGAAAAGGCTGGCTGGAATGGCAAGTGTGTTCTTGTGCAGCCTATTGCTTTTGGCCTTACGGAGATGATCAATGCACAGGATGGCCTGTACACCCTGTACCTGCGGGGTTCTGAAAACGGCGAGAAGGTGGACCGCAAGCGTGTGATCTCCTCGGTTTCCCGCTGCCTGAATCCTTATGAAGAAGCCGGTTTTGCCGAGATGATGAAGGTAGCCGTGTCCGATGATCTGGAGTATGTGGTTTCCAATACAACAGAAGCCGGCATCGTCTATGATCCGGCCTGCGAACCGGCAGACCGTCCCTGTGCTTCCTTCCCCGGAAAGCTGACTCAGGTGCTCTATGAGCGCTGGAAGGCAGGTAAGAGCGGACTGGTGATCCTCTCCTGCGAGCTCATCGACAATAACGGCAAGGAACTGCTGAAGTGCGTCAATCAGTACATCGGGCAGTGGAAGCTGGAAGAGGCTTTTAAGAGTTATGTAAACCAAGAATGCACCTTCTGCTCTACCTTGGTAGACCGCATCGTGCCCGGCCGCATCCGGGATGCCGCAGAAGCTGCCCGGATGGAGCAGGAAAACGGCTACCATGACGATCTGATGGATGTGGGCGAAGTGTTCGGCGTTTGGAACATCGAAGGCCCTGCCTGGCTGGAAGAAAAGCTTCCCTTTAAGGCCGCAGGCCTAAACTGTCCTGTTGTGCCCGATGTAACACCCTATAAGAAGCGGAAGGTCCGGATCCTCAACGGCGCCCATACCGGCTTCGTGCTGGGCGCATATTTGGCAGGCTTCGACATTGTCCGGGACTGCATGCACAATGATGCGGTTCTCGGCTACATGAACAAGATGCTCTATGAAGAAGTGATCCCCACGCTGCCGCTGGACAAGGAGGATCTTCTGAACTTTGCAGCCGCGGTGCAGGATCGGTTCAATAATCCCTTTGTCAACCATGAGCTGATGAGCATCAGTTTGAACTCTACCTCCAAGTGGCGGGCCAGAAACATGCCCAGTTTTCTGGAGCATATCGAACTGACCGGCAAGCTGCCCCAGTGCCTTACCATGAGCTTTGCCGCTTATATTGCCTTCTTCTCCAATGATATTCAGGAGCTGACCGAGGCCGGACTGGTGTGCCGCCGACCCAAGGGCAATTGCTATACCTGCAGCGATGACCGCTGGGCGCTGGAATTCTACTGGGAGCACAGAAACGACACAGTAGAGCAGCTGGTTCACGCTGTTATGACCAATGAGCAGATGTGGGGTCAGGATCTGACCGCTATCGCCGGATTTGAAGATGCAACCGTAGAAAATCTGAAGCTGATTCGTGAAAAAGGCGCGGAAGCAGCTTTTGCCAGCTGCCTGTAAGGAGAAAACTATGCCCGATTTTATTCGCATCCATCCCGAGGATAATGTGGCGGTTGCGTTGCATGCGATACCGGCAGGTACTGTTTTTGAAGGTGTTGCGGCCAAAACGGACATTCCCCAGGGACATAAAATGGCACTGACCGATCTGCAAGCAGCAGATGATGTGCAAAAGTACGGCTTTTCCATCGGTCACGCCACGCAGAACATTGCCGCCGGCGACTGGGTACATACCCACAATATGGCTACAAATCTTTCCGGCGAAATGGAATACAGCTACCGCTCCAATGTGGTTTTTCCTGCCCCGTTACCCAGTGAATCCTTCATGGGCTATCGCCGCAAGGATGGAAAAGTGGGTATCCGCAACGAGATCTGGATCATTCCCACCGTTGGCTGTGTCAATGATGTGGCGAAGGCGCTGGCCCGGGACGCCCAGGACTTGGTTTGCGGCAGCGTGGAGGGGATCTATGCCTATACCCATCCTTTTGGCTGCTCCCAGACCGGTCATGACCATGCCCAGACCAGAAAGCTGCTGGCGGCCCTTGCCCGGCATCCCAATGCCGCTGCGGTGTTGGTAGTAGGCTTAGGTTGTGAAAATCTGACCCACGAGCAGTTTTTAGAGGAATTGGGAGCATTCGATCCCGACCGGATCAAGTTCATGATCTGCCAACAGGTGGAGGATGAGCTGGAAACCGGACGGCAGCTTTTGGAAGCCTGCGCAGCCTTTGCTTCTCAGTTCCGGCGGGAGCAGATCCCGGCATCGGAGCTGGTGGTGGGCATGAAGTGCGGCGGCTCCGACGGCCTTTCCGGCATTACCGCCAATCCGGTGGTCGGACGGTTTTCTGATATGCTGGTGGCGCAGGGCGGCTCTACGGTGCTGACGGAAGTGCCGGAAATGTTTGGCGCGGAAGGATTTTTGATGGACCGCTGCGTCAATGAAGCGGTCTTTGACAAGGCAGTCGCCATGATCAACGGCTTCAAGGATTATTTCATCCGGCATAATGAGGTGGTTTACGACAACCCCAGCCCCGGCAATAAGGCCGGCGGCATTACCACGCTGGAAGATAAGTCCTGCGGCTGTGTCCAGAAAGGCGGCAGCGCCCCCATTATGGATGTGATCGGCTATGGCGAAGCGGTGACCCAAAAGGGGCTGAATATGCTTTACGGCCCGGGCAATGACCTGGTTTCCGCCACAGCGTTGACCGCAGCCGGCGCCCATCTGGTGCTGTTTACCACCGGCCGGGGTACCCCCTTCGGCGCACCGGCGCCTACCATGAAGCTTTCCACAAATACTCCCCTTGCGGTCAAGAAGGCCGGCTGGATCGATTTCAATGCCGGCGTGGTTGCGGATGGAACCCGGACGCTGGAAGAAGCCGCGCGGGATCTGATGGCAGAAGTTCTGGCGGTGGCTTCCGGCAAGCAGACCAAAGCAGAGGAAAAGGGCTTCCGGGAGATCTCCATTTTCAAGGAAGGCGTTACTCTGTAAAAATTCCAAACAAAAAGACACCCAAGTGGGTGTCTTTTTGTTTGGAAAGGTAGTACAAATTCAATGCATGTTGTTTCGATGCATATCAGTCCGAGCCTAAGAATACCGAAATAGGAATATTTATGAGTTTTCGGTCAAGGCTTCGGTCACAAGCTTGCTGGCAAGACAGAAACCGTCACTGAACGCGCACTTGGATATTAAACACACATATTCCTCTGTGCAGTCCACATATTTTTCAAAGATACGCTTTTGCTGCAGGCCCAGTTCCTTACTGAGCTGCTCCTTGTGTCTTTCAATCAGCATAACCAGATTCTCTATTTCCGGGTCACCAACGCCGCAATTCTCGGCTGATGCGATATTTCCGTTCCATAAATCTTCAATCGTGCGTTTCATTGTTATCACCTCGTAATTAGTTTAACCTGATTTAGGTTAAATGTCAATAACCTGTTTCAGATTAGTGTAATATATACCCGAGGTGATTAGCCGTGTATAGAAGGATTCGGGATCTTCGAGAGGACAGAGATCTCACACAAAAACAGATTGCAGAAATGTTGGGTATGTCGCAGACGGGATATTCAAAGTATGAAACGGGAGAAAACGACATTCCCACCCACATTTTGATAAAACTTGCTGATTTTTATCAAACAACAACGGATTATATCCTTGGTCGAGTCGATAAGAAATAAGTTTTGCGCCTTGCGGCACAGGAGACTACGGGACTCGATGTGCATTTTCGCCGTGGGCGAAAATAATAGTGTTGCCGCCATCCAGCTGGCGGCAAGCGACAGTCCACCGGACTGTCGCATTCGATGGGTTCGAGTCCCTCCGCTTTTTCTCCACCAAAAAAGACACCACCCGATGGGTGGTGTCTTTTTTGGTGGGCACCTACTAGTTAAATTCGAACTTAGGAAAGCGTCAATTTCTTGTAGGGTCAGTGCCTCAGTTCCGTCCTTGTAGTTGTAGGTGAGGACCAATTTGTCGTCATATACGAAGACGGAATTTACAAAAGTATCGATAATTTCTTTTCTGTAGTCAAGGTCGTTGATGTTGCCGTACTTGTACTTGCTGATCCAAACAACGATTTCTTCCTTTGTGAACTTACGGCGCTCCAACTGCAGCTGCAGGATACTGGCTTTCAGCGAATCACGTTGGGTTTCCAAGTCCTCCAAACACTCCTTAGTGGTTTCGGTGATGATGCCCTGGCGGATAGCCTTCATCACATTCCGGATCTCTGCTTCACACTGCTGCAACTGTTGCTTCAGCACAGGTGTCATGGTGTCACCCTTCTCCTGCATGACCAGGATGGCATCTGCGATACGGTCGATTGCCTCATCGGTCAGCACCTTGGAGACGGTCAGCTTCACAACAGTTTCTTCGATCCAATGCTTCTTAATGGCTTTCTTCTTGCATCCAAGCCGTCGCTTGGCACCGCTGCATTTGTAGTAATGATAGACGATCCCTTTGCAGCCTTTGCCGCTTTCTCCGGCCATCAGTCGCCCACAATCGCCACAATATAGTTTTGTTGTAAGCAAGTATTCCTCTTCCGCTTTTGCCCGTGCCGGGGCCTTCTTGTTTGCTGCCATACGCATTTGCACCCTTTCAAATAATTCTTTGTCTATGATCGCCGGAATGCCATCCGGGGTAATGACATCGCCATATTTGTATTCGCCAATGTACTTGCGGTTCTTTAGAAGATTGCTCAAACTGCCAACCGAGTATGGGTGGCCACGGTTAGAGCGAATGCCACGTGCCTCCAAATCTCTTTTAATGTCACTGATCCGCTCACCGTTGGCATAACGAGTAAAGATTTCAACGGCCAATGGTTCGGTTACGGGGTTGGGCGCAAGAATGCCGGTTGTTTTGTCCACTTGGTATCCCAGTGGGATATTGCCGCCGTTGTTCATGCACTTCATAGCATTGTCATGCTGACCTCTGCGAATTTTCTGTGCAAGTTCTGCTGAGTAATACTCTGCGTAGCCTTCCAGCATAGATTCAAGGATGATACCCTCCGGACCATCGGAGATGTTTTCTTTGATGGAGATCACACGGACTCCGTTCTTTTTCAGCACATGCTTGTAGTGGGCACTGTCATAGCGGTCACGGGAGAAGCGGTCCAGTTTCCATACCAGCACTACATCAAATAACCCTTTGGCGCTGTCCGCGATCATTCGCTGAAAGTCCGGTCTGTCTGCCGTTCTTGCCGACAATGCCCGGTCCACATAGGTGCCAAGCAAAGTCAGATTATTCTTCATAGCATAGTCCGTACATTCACGAAGCTGGCCTTCGATAGACTCTTCCCGTTGTCGATCCGAAGAATATCGGGCATAAATTACTGCATTCATACGATTCCTCCTTTGCGTTTATGATATCGATTTGCATGTTTTTCTTCAAATGTGTGGATGGCAGCAAGCCGAAGCCTGCCGCCATCCGGGCGCTTATTCATCCTTCTTTTCAAAAATCCTCCTGGATTTTAGGAAGTAAGAACCGGGCAAAACGGAGGATGACATGCTCCGGCAGCTGTGCGCCGTAATCCTCGGTAGGTTGCGTGGTGACTTCTACGATCTGCTCCTGGGAAATCTGTTCGGGCATAGGCGTCACCTCCTTAGCGGGCATCCCGGTCGGTCCGTCTACGGAACTGCGCCTCGCACATCTTTACAATGGCATCCTCCATCTGCGCAGTGGTGTAGTGCTTGGGGAAGTATTTGCGGATGCGCTCCATTGGGATCTTCAGCCGTTCCTTTTGGTTAGCCTTCTCCTGACTCATAAGACCGGCAACAAAATCTTTGGTCAGCGTTCCCGCCATGCTGTGTTCCTTGAGATGGTAAGCCTGCCCAACAGACGGGGTGCAATCATTGCGTTCCATCTCATCCAACACCCAGCTTTGCTCTGCCGGAGAGAGGTAGGAAAGATGTACCGCCGGGGTAAAGGCGATTTTTCCTTCATCTACTTTCTGCAGTAACTCCGGAAGTAGATGGGTCAAACGGATGTATCGCTGTACTTGTCTACCACTCTCGTTTTCTGCAATCATATTGGCAGTTTCTAACTTCCCGACAACTTGTCGGGAAGTTAAATCTGTACGCTGTCCCTGTCTGCTGAGAGCATCCATTTTCATCTTGTAGGCAAAGGCTTTCTCGCTGGGGAGAATGCTCTCTCTGTGTAGGTTGCTATCCACCAGGGCGATGGCTGCCGCATCCCGGTCAATGGCATAGATTAAGGCAGGAACCGTTTCGATTCCTGCCTTCTTGCATGCGTGTAAGCGCCGGTGTCCGGAGATCACCTCATATTCTCCATTATCCAGTGGACGGACTACCAACGGGGTCAGCAAACCTTGGGTAAGGATGCTCCAGACAAGCTGATCCATTTCCTCGTTGTCTGTCACCTTAAAGGGATGCCCCTCAAAGGGTCGTAATTTCTGAATCGGTAGATACTCTGCTCTTGTTTCTTTCATCGTTCATAGCTCCTTTCCTTATATCGGTTCATAACTTGTACTTCCAGTTGCCGCTCCTGATCCAAGAGGTTTTTGACAGTATCCAAAGACCGATCCCAGATCCGGTCGGCACATTTTAGTTCCTTTCGCAGCGGGGCGATTTGCTGGCTGACCGCCTTGCCCTTCGCCTTTAGTTCTGTTTTCTCCGGTTCTGCCGCTCTGCGGATCTTGTTGTAGATGCCGCTTCTTTCCTGTACCAAACTATGGATCTTTTGAATGGTTTCCTCCCGGAATGCAGAAAGCTCCTCTGCAGTACCAATGTGGTACTTGCAAAGGAGCTGCATATCGTCAATATATTGCTCCAGTTTTCTGACCTCTTCTCTTAACTGCGGAGAAAGGGGGACGGACTTGTTTTCACTGAAATTTGTGCCGGTACACAGCTTCAGCATCGCTACAAACAGTTCAAACATCAATTCGATACTGTTCATCTCGTTCAGCCGTTTCATTTCCCGTTCCAGTTCCATCAGCGGAGTTCTGCGTTTGGCGGGATAATAGGTCACATACAATTCCGGCAACCGCTGATTGGCGATGATACGGTCATAGATGGCATCCGGAGTGTACTTGTCCCCAAGGCGGTCCAGGCGAACCGCTCTCTGCCAGCCGGGAGCAATCAGCGCCGGGTGGTTGCCGTTCCGATCCCGGGTAAAGTGATAACCCAAGCCTTCCAGGTATCGGCAGAAGGCGGCATAGCTGGCTGTCATAGAGAGGGCCTCATTGATATCTCTGCGAAGCATATCCCGGTGGGTCAAGCCACCATTCTTCCGCACCCAGTATGCTTTCTTCTCACCGCCGTAAAAGTCGGCATTCTCCAAGACAGATTTATTATGCTCTCTGCAGATGGCATCGGAGATTTCTCTGAGCTTGTAATGGTCAGACACATGGTTTTCAAACTTCCGTCCGGTTTTGAAAGACACCGAGTTGATCACAAAATGGTTGTGCAGAGAATCGGTGTTCAAGTGGGTGGTGACTACAATTTGATATTCATCACCCCACATCTTCTTTGCGGTTTCCATTCCGATTTTGTGCGCTTCCTCTGGTGTGACCTCACCGGGTTTGAAACTCTGGTACCCGTGGTAAGCCACATTCCCAGCCATCTTCCCAAACTGCTTCTTGGTGGCGATCATAGCCCCATAAGGGTCATGCTTGGGGCAGTTGATGGTGCTGACATACATTTTCTTATCGGTCTTTTCATCGTTCTGGGTGTAGCTCAACGCCCGGTACAGATCATCGTCCAGATACTTTTGGTCGGTTGTTTTGTCCGGGTTTTCCGCATAGTCGATGACATCTTTCAAACGACCCTTTACTGGCCAGAATCCGGTGGTAGCGATAAGATCACCTCCTCAATAATTTCTCGTTGGCGCTGCTTCTTAGGCAAGAACAAATTCTGCTGCAAATCGTTCAGTATGGCGATCAGCACTGCCTCCGTATCCGGCTGCAGTGGTAGATTGCTGATCTCGCACAGCTTGGTATAAACTGCATAAAACCGGTCATCTAAAAAAGGTCCGGGTTCATAACCCAGACCTCTCTTGCGCAGATATTCAGAGAGCGACAGACCGCATTTCTTCGCCAGTTGTTCCAGCTGTTCTTTTTCTTTTGCGGGAAGCCGAAGTTCTACCCGCTTATCCTTTTCTTTCATAATCAAATCCTTTCTTCACTGGGGTTAGGGGCTGCGCCCTTAAGAGAATCAGCGGTTAGGATCCGCTGATTGGTTGGAACTTGCCGTACAAGTTCCCTGCTTGTTACCCTATAAGACAATACCGTTCCCGTGTGTTAGGACCCGATATATGGTGAGTGGACATTTTGTCCACCCACCAATTGCTCATTACATTACAGCAGCGGACAATAGTCAGCGGCCATATGGCGATCACCATAGAAATCATCTGCGTAGTCCACTTCCACTACTACATAGGGGACGGCCTTTCTCTCCATACCGTCCCGATACAAGATTTTGAAGCTGAGAGGATCCATCTCATCTGGCTCATCCAGGCCAAAATACTCAATATCCTCCCGCTCAACAGTGATCCAAAAACCTACCATGTGGAACTCCTCCTGCAGAAGCAGCAGATCCCAGCCGGTTTCCGTAGGGGTACACCGTACCACCACACCGATAACCTCGCCGGTGAACTGAGGCTGTACATAAGTTCTTCCTTCAAAAATCAGTGCCTTACACTTCTTGTCTAAAATCGTAATTGTTGCGTGTTGCATAATCATTATCCTCCATAATTATGATTCATTGTTTTGACGGCACTTAGCTTTAGAAGTGCCGTCGTTTTTCTTGTGTTTGCCGTCGCAATTCAACCGAAAGCACAGGCGCTCACCAAGATGCGGCAGAATGCGACATCGGTTTTCTTGTAAAATGATGGCATAAGCATTTTATTCGCCATCGAATGCATCCAAAAACGCCAGCATGGCATCTTCGGTTTCCTGGGTGGGTTTCTGCTCCGCAGGCAGCTGGAAATAGGGCATCATACCCATCATAGGATTGGCTCTTAACTCTTCACGGACGATACTCCTTACCTCCTGAAGGAAAGCGTCCTTGCGTTCTTCCTTAGATTGCAGATCCAGGTAGGCGTTGATTGCCTTGATCACAGCTTTACTGTAGGAGATACCTGCTGTTTGCAGATAATCCAACGCGCGCTGTTCCGCTACCTTTCCGGTGTTGAAGCGAACAGTGATTTTCGTTGTCATTACCGGATACCGCCTTTCCGGATCTGCACCGCAGCCATATACTCATAGCCCTTTGCGGTAGCGCAGATGTCGCTGTTGATCACAACTCTGCTTTCATCAATAGGGCAGAAGTTTTTCAGCAGGCAGCCACCACCGCCCACTACATACAGCTTCATCAGTCGGGGATCGTAGCCATGCTCCCGCAGCTTGCGGAACACCTTTGCAACATACCCCTTCGCCACTTGGGTCATTGTCTGCTCCAAGCTTTCCTCCAAACCAGCAGTGCCGTTTTGCAGAAAGCTATGCAGCAGCGCTTCATCCGGCTGGGCGTTATGCTCCCGAAGCAACGCCTCCCGCAGCACCAGAATGCACTGATGGACACCATACTTCTCTGTAAACATCTGCTTGGAGTCTGGCTTCCGGTTCAAGATCCGCAGGATGTTCATGGTGGCGTTGCCAATATCGCAGAGCATATAGCTACCGCCAAAGTCCTGCAGGCTAGGCGCAATCGCCGCAAAGCCTTGGGGGAATACCTCTGCACCCACAATGCGCAGATGGTATTCTCTGTTTCGGTAGGTAAATTCCACCTCCCGGTTTTGGAGAAGATATTCCTTAAAAGCTTGCTTCTGCTTACCTACCCATGACAACGGCAGACCGGCGGCGATATACACACTGGCATCGGTAATATCTTCCCGTGCCAGTTCTCGTGAGATTGCCGCCAGGGTCAGCACATAGTAGTCCTGGTCCATGATCTTCTCGGCGGCATACTCCTTGTGACCAATGCCGATCTGATAGCACTGGCCTTCATAGATCAACAAATCCTGCTTGAAGGTCGGCTCGGCGTCGCTGCTTTTCACACCGGTTGGAAAGCATCAGTTTGCGGTTTTGATGTTGCCATAGCCATGGTCAACACCAATAATGTGGACTGCGTTCATTGTTTTCATCGTCATTCCTCCTTTTGGTTTTGGCTTAAGATTTGCGTGTACAGTTCTTTCTCTCCGGGAAGCACCGCATCTTGGAAATAGCGGCAATAGATACCGCTACCGCACAAAAGCTGTACACAGGTGCGTTCCTCCAAGCCGTCCAGCAACAGGCAGTTTCCTTTCCGGTAATTGGCGCACCGCCTTCGTACCAAATGCCGGATTCTTCTTTCCTGCTGCTGTGTGATGTGTAACACCATATCGTCCTCCTTTCCTTTGGGCATAAAAATAGCCGCCGGTTTCCCGACGGCGAGTGCCCGGT
>JAZNGJ010000122.1:0-6583 GCA_045576415.1 Faecousia sp.
TGTTTTTCGAATCTCCGCCGTCCTCCATTATAAAGTAAACGCCACCCGTATGGGTGGCGCCTACTTTATGGTGATCCGCCGGAGATTCGAACTCCGGACCCACTGCTTAAAAGGCAGTTGCTCTGCCAACTGTGCTAGCGGCTCATATGGCTGGGATGGCAGGATTTGAACCTACGAATGCCAGAGTCAAAGTCTGGTGCCTTACCGCTTGGCGACATCCCAATCTAAAATGTCTGCCCGCGTTCGGACACACTGAGCATTATATCACAGCAGTTTCTTTTTTGCAATAGCTTTTTTTCGATTCTTTGCGGCAAAAAGCCCCGCCGGAAGGCGGGGCTTAACGCTGCGATCAAAGCCCGAAGTAACGGATGGCGTTGTTGGAAGAAACACCTTCCACGATCTTCTTGAGGGAAGCGTCGTTGTTGGGATACTCACCGTTTTCCACCCAGTTGCCGATCAGATTGCACAGAATGCGGCGGAAGTAATCGTGACGGGCATAGCTGAGGAAGGAGCGGGAGTCGGTCAGCATTCCGATGAAGTTGCCCAGAAGACCCAGATTTGCCAGAGACTTCATCTGCTCTTCCATGCCGGACTTGGTGTCGTTGAACCACCAAGCGGAGCCATGCTGGATCTTGCCGGGGATGGAGCTATCCTGGAAGCAGCCGATCAGGGTACCCAGCTGGGCATTATCGGCAGGGTTCAGGGAGTAGAGGACAGTGCGGGGGCACTGACCGGTGATATCCAGAGCGGACAGCAGCTGTGCGATATTGCCGCCGCAGGTGTTCTGGGAGATGGCGTCTACGCCGGTATCGGGGCCCATGGCCTTGAAGATCCGCTCATTGTTGTTGCGCAGGCAGGAATAGTGCAGCTGCATAACGATGCCGAGGCGGTTATAGGCCTTGCCCAGGCACAGCAGGATAACGGTCTGGTAGCCTTCAATCTCCTCGGTGGTCAGGGCTTCGCCCCGCAGTGCCTTCTGGTAAACGGCGTCTGCCTGCTCCACAGTGTAATTCTGGAAGGGGACATAGTCAAGACCGTGGTCGGAGGCGCGGCAGCCGTGCTCCTTGAAGAACTCCAACCGCTCTACCAGAGCATCCAGCACATCCTGCATGGTGGCAAGGCTTTCCTTGCCTACGCTCTTGGCAAGCTGAGCCATGTACTCTTTCCAACCACCCTTATGGATGTTGACAGCCTTGTCGGGACGGTAGGAGGGGCCGACGATGGTCTTCATGGTGGGATCAGCGGCGATCTTATCGTGATATTCCAGAGAATCAATGGGATCGTCGGTGGTGCCTATGAAGGCAACATTGGCCTTGCGGATCAGACCGCGGGCGGTCATATCGGGATCTTCCTGCAGGAGTTTATTGCAGTGCTCCCAGATCCGGGGGGCGCTTTCTACGGTCAGGGGTTCATAAACGCCGAAAAACTGCTGCAGCTCCAGATGGCACCAGTGGTACATGGGGTTGCCGATGGCCATTTCCAGAGCCTCGGCCAGCTTCAGAAAGCGCTCATAAGGGGGCTTATTACCGGAGATATAATCTTCCTCAATGCCATGGGAGCGCATCATGCGCCACTTGTAGTGGTCGCCGGCGTAGCTGCCATCGGGATTCTGGCCGCCCAGCCATACTTCAACGATGTTGTTGAAGCGGCGATCCTCATAGATCTCCTTAGGGTTCAAATGGCAGTGGTAGTCCACAAGGGGCATTTTTTCAGCGTAATCGTGGAACAGGTGCTTGGCGGTTTCGGTTTCGAGGATAAAATCCTTATCCATAAAAGCTTTCATAATTGCATACTCCTTTGCATAATATTCTAATGATATTATAAACCATCAAGCGCAGAATGCAAGGGGAAAGCGCAAAAAACTCCCTGCAAAAGCAGGGAGTTTTGTCATCTTGGGGGTTGGATGTAGCGCTCATGGCTGCGGGGGGACGGTCGGGCGTGAACGCCGGAAACAAGACCCAGCATGGCAAAGATCGTAACGATGGAGCTGCCACCGTAGCTGATCAGCGGCAGAGTAAGACCGATAACCGGCATGACGCCCATGCACATGCCAACATTGACGCAGACCTGGAAAAAGAGAGCTGCTGCGGCACCAAAGCAGACCATACGGCGCATATAGTCCGGGCTGCGGGTGCCTACCCAGATGCAGCGGGCAACAAGGCAGAACATCATAATGATCACCAATGCACAGCCCAGATAGCCAAGCTCTTCACCAATGGCAGAAAAAATAAAGTCGGTATGCTGGGAGGGCAGAACACCGGCCTGCTGAGTTCGGTTTCCGTTAAACAGGCCCTGGCCGGTAACACCGCCGCCGGTGAGAGACTTGAGGCTTCGGATCATGTGGTAACGCTCTTTGATGCCCTGCGGATCAATGGTGGGATCAAAGAGGACGAGAATACGCTTTTGCTGATAGGGGTCCATAAAATTGTTCCAGATGATAGGCGCGGCTGCTACCAATGCGCCGCCGCCCAGCAGGAACCAAATCAGTTTGACACCGCCGGCAAAGGCCATGCCAATGAAAATGAATACAAAGATCAGTGAAACACCGGCGTCCCGGGAAATGAGAACATTGGTGCCGACCAGAAGGATCAGATGAAAGGCCATGTGGAATACGGAACGCAGGGAGGATACATGGTTCTGGTGGGAGGTCATGATGGAGGCATTAATGAGAATGTAGAAGATTTTACAGATTTCCGCGGGCTGGATGTTAACGGGGAACAGGGGGCCGAAATCCAGCCAGCTTTTATTGCCGGAGCCCAGATCCGTACCGAAAGGGATCAGCAGAAACAGCAGGAACAGACAGAATCCTGTCATCGCTCTTCGGTGTTCCGAAAAGAATTCCAGATCGATGGAGGACATGATGGCATAGAAAAAAACACCCAGACCGATGGCGGCGACCTGAACGATGACATAACGGGTGAAACCACGGTAATTATTGGTGCTGGCGATCATCAAGCAGCCAAAGGCAGAGATGGCAAGACACATAACAAGCAGTACCATATCGCCCTTGTGGAAAAAATTACGCAGCTCCCGGCCAAAATCGCGCAAGTGACCGCCCCCTTTCGTTGGCGCTATTGTACCATTAAACAAGAGAAAAGTAAAGGGAGGAATTGTGGCGGAGGCGTGAATATTGGCATGGTAAATGATCGTTTAGCTTAGTAAGCGGCGCACTGAAAAAGAAGCATGTCATTGCGAGGGCAGCTGTGCTGCCCGTGGCAATCTCCCGGTACCATCTATAGAAATGCTAAGCAGGATCGGAGATTGTACCAGGAGATTCCCACGGTCCCTTTGGGGCCTCGGAATGACGTGGTAGAGAGAAGATTGTCGCATCATTCGTTCTGCTGCAGTAAACGATCATTTATCTGCCGAAAAATTCTTAAAATCCTCTAGGAAAAGAAGAACAAATGTGTTATGATATACAGAAGAGGTGAGCAGTTATGGAAGAAGAACGCATTGAAAATACAGAAATCACGCCGGACAGTCCGGAAGCACAGCCGGAAAACCCTTATGTTCCCCGGCCCGCGTTTCAGGTTTGGGCAGCACGGATCGGCTTGGTCATCGTGATCATCGGCTTTATTCTGTATATTTACAGAATCGCTACAGGAGGCATGTAATGCGGATCCTCGGTATCGACCCGGGTTACGGCATCACCGGCTTTGGTCTGATCGAAGCGGAGCGGGGACAAAGCCGGCTTCTGAAGTGCGGCGCCATCACCACCCCCGCCGGCATGGATTTTTCTGCCCGGCTTGAGATCATATACGAAGACATGCGCAAGCTGCTGGAGGTGGCAAAGCCTGATGCAGTCGCCATTGAAGAACTGTTTTTCGGTCAGAATGTCACCACCGGCATTGGCGTTGCCCAAAGCCGGGGCGTGATCCTGCTGGCCATCCGGCAAGCCGGTCTGGAAGTCACCGCCTATAAGCCCTCGCAGGTCAAGCAGTCCGTCGTTGGCTACGGCAACGCAACCAAGCATCAGGTGCAGGACATGACCAAGCGGCTTTTGGGGCTGCAGGCTATGCCTAAGCCCGACGATGCCGCAGATGCCATTGCCATCGCCCTGTGTCACGCAAGAAGCTCCACTTCCCTGCTGGCGCAGGCACAAAAAAACTAGGGGGTATCCCATGCTTTATTATGTTTCCGGTGCGGTCACCGTTTTGGAACCGGGTCTTGCTGTCATTGATTGCGGCGGCGTTGGCTACGGCTGCCGTGTCACCGCTTATACCGCCGGCCAGCTGAAGCTGAATCAGAATGCCCGGCTTTACATCACCGAATCCATCCGGGAGGATGCCTTTGACCTCTACGGTTTCATCTCCAAAGAGGAGCAGCGCTGCTATGAGCTTCTGACATCCGTCAACGGCGTCGGCCCGAAAGCCGCCATGGCCATTCTCTCCTCCGGCGGCCCTCAGAATTTCACCCTTGCCGTTATGACCGGCGATGAAAAGATGCTCACTGCCGCCCAGGGTATTGGCAAAAAGATCGCCCAGCGGATCATTCTGGAGCTGAAGGACAAGATCGGCGGCAGCTCTATGGAGCTGGATTTCTCTACAGGCCCTGTTTCTGCCCCCACCCAGCCCAGCGGCAACGCTGCGCTGGCTCGTGCCGCTCTGCAGGAGCTTGGTTATTCCCCTGCCGAGATCCAGACAGCCCTGAAGGGAGCAGATCCCACCGCAAGCACCGAAGAACTGGTGCGCTATGCCCTGCGGGCCATGGTTATGAAAGGATAAGTATCGGAGTGAAGCGTTAAGCGTTGAGCGTGAAGATTAATAAATCTCCACTCTTCACTCTCTAATCTCCACTCGTTTCAGGAGGTCTTTATGAGTCTCGAGTTTTCTGAAGAAATCACATCTCCCATCATTTCCCCTACCTTTGCCCCGCAGGACGCTGGGGAGATCGGTCTGCGGCCTAAGCTGCTTTCCGACTATACCGGTCAGGAAAAGGCAAAGGGAAATCTGTCGGTTTACATTGAGGCCGCCCGCCGCAGAAACGAGCCGCTGGATCACACCCTGCTCTATGGCCCTCCCGGTCTGGGTAAGACCACCCTCGCCGGTGTCATTGCCAATGAAATGGGTGCGGGAATCCGCATCACCTCCGGTCCTGCCATCGAAAAGCCCGGTGACCTGGCTGCTTTGCTGACCAATCTGAATCCCGGTGATATTCTCTTTATTGATGAGATCCACCGCTTAAACCGGGTAGTCGAGGAGATCCTGTACCCCGCCATGGAGGATTTCGCCATCGATATCATCGTGGGTAAAG
Organism: Faecousia sp.; assembly: GCA_045576415.1. Classification (GTDB taxonomy): domain Bacteria; phylum Bacillota; class Clostridia; order Oscillospirales; family Oscillospiraceae; genus Faecousia. The sequence continues at coordinate 5,254 of JAZNGJ010000122.1, forward strand.
GCCCCAGCGCCAATTCCATCCGTCTGGATCTGCCCAAGTTCACGCTGGTCGGTGCCACCACCAGAGCCGGTCAGCTCAGCGCACCACTGCGTGACCGCTTTGGCGTCAGCCTGCGGCTGGAGCTGTACACGCCGGAGGAACTGGCACGGATCGTCACCCGTTCCGCTACCATTCTGGGCATGCCCATCGACCCCGCCGGTGCCATGGAGATCGCCTCCCGCAGCCGCGGCACACCCCGAATCGCCAACCGTTTTCTGCGCCGCGTCCGGGACTTTGCCCAGATCATGGGCGACGGCACCATCACCAAGGAAGCTGCCGATCTTGCTCTGTCCCGTCTGGAAGTGGACAAGCTGGGTCTGGATGCCATCGACCGCCGGATGCTGACAGCCATCATCCGCAATTACGGCGGCGGCCCAGTGGGTCTGGAAACGCTGGCAGCCACCATCGGCGAAGAAGCCATCACGCTGGAGGATGTCTACGAGCCGTACTTAATGCAGCTGGGATTCCTCACCCGCACTCCCCGGGGCCGCTGCGTGACCCAGCTGGCCTACGACCATCTGCACATCCCCTACGAGGGCCAAACCCATTTTGATGTATAAGCCCCGTTTTGCATAAAAAACACTGTATCTTCGGAATATTTTGTAAAAAAATCATGAACAAAGGATTGACATTTAAAACTCCTCTGTGTATAATGCAACTTGTGGTGTAACCACCATCATTATTATTTGACTCCGCGTTACAACCAGAAGATTGGTGGGCTTTCACGGGGCAAACAACCGAAGAGAGGTATTTTCCATGTACGAAGACAAGACTTTAGTTTGCAAAGAGTGCGGCAACGAGTTCGTTTTCACCGCCGGTGAACAGGAATTCTACGCTGAGCGCGGCTTCCAGAACGAGCCCCAGCGCTGCAAGGCTTGCCGTGACGCTCGCAAGAACGCTACCCGTGGCCCCCGTGAGTTCTTCACCGCTACCTGCGCCCGTTGCGGCGGCGAGGCCAAGGTTCCCTTCGAGCCCAAGTCCGACCGTCCCGTGTTCTGCAGCGAGTGCTTCGCTCAGATGCGCGCCAACGGCTAATTGCAAATGAACAACAGGGCAGGATCCTCCTGCCCTGTATGTTTTCTATTTTGGTTTACATAACGCAATTAAGATAAATGATTGTTCCGCTTACTAAGAGGAGCACTAAAAAAGGAGCCTGTCATTGCGAGGGCAGCTATGCTGCCCGTGGCAATCTCCCGGTACCATCTATAGAAATGCTAAGCAGGATCGGAGATTGTACCAGGAGATTCCCACGGCCCCTTTGGGGCCTCGGAATGACATGGTAGACGGAAGA
>JAZNGJ010000123.1:0-2329 GCA_045576415.1 Faecousia sp.
CTGCTCTATAGTCTTTTTCGGTTTCTAAACGTATCGTCAAATTGTTCATTTTTAAAATCCTTTCATAAATCGTTGACGCCCAAGATACGAGAGGATTGCGAGAATGTATTTGCAAACCTCTCGTTTACAATACACTCTCCAAGGTGTTGTTCATTTTCAAACAGCATTCTCCAAAAAATAAATTCGGCTTTCACCGTATGCCTATTATATCACAGAACTGCAGCGATTACAATATGCCTTAAAAATACCTCCCAGGATTTTGGTCCCGGGAGGTGTCTTGGTTAGGTGGGCTTATTCGATTTCCAGGCGTCGGCCTTCCGGCAGGCGCTGTTCCAGCTTGAGTAGGGTCAGGCGCAGGACGCCGTCCACATACTTGGCTTTGATTTTGTCGGCATCCACGCCGGAGATGTCAAAGCTTCTGGTGTAGGAGCCGTAGGAGCGCTCCATGCGGATCACTTTGTCCTTCTTGTCCTTTTCCTCGACCTTAGATTTGCGCTCGGCCCGGACGATCAGAGTGTCATTCTGGATATCTAAAGTGATATCCTTCTTCTCAAAGCCAGGCAGATCAGCCTCCAGCAGGTAATGGTCGCCCTCGTCCGTCACATCAGTGCGGAACTGAGCGAAGGCAGGCGTGTCAAAGAAACTGCCGAAAGGTCTTCCGAAAAAGGCTTTTTCGAATTCCTCCATCTCCCGCCAGGGGTTGTAGGTGCTTATATCCTGATTTCTTCTGGTAAGTCCAAACATAGTAATACCTCCTGTGTTTTATGATATTATATGCCGACTTGTGTAGGTCATACGGCAAGGTCGGCACTTGCCGAGCCTAGTACGCGTTTTTGCTGATCAGCTTATTCTTGCTTACTGTCTGTATTATAAGCCCTTGCAGACCCAAATGTGTGACGAAATTGTAAATTTTAGCACTCTCATCGAGAGAGTGCTAAAATTAGCTGTATGCAGAAGGATGCAGATAGAAAATATATTTGGTGGGCCAGGTTGGACTCGAACCAACGTAGGATAATCCGTCGCATTTACAGTGCGATGCCATTGCCGCTAGGCGACTGACCCATATGGTGGAACCGGCCGGGATCGAACCAGCGACGCTCAGATTTTCAGTCTGACGCTCTACCAGCTGAGCTACGGTTCCATATGTTAAACTGGTCGATTGCGACCAGTATAGATTTTGGTGTGGATGATGGGATTTGAACCCATGATAAGCGGAACCACAACCCGCTGCCTTACCGCTTGGCTACATCCACCATATATGGTGACGCCTGCGGGAATTGAACCCGCATTTCCAGCTTGAGAGGCTGGCGTCCTATCCATTAGACGAAGGCGCCATATTGGTGATCCGTGCCGGGTTCGAACCGTGCATTACAGCCTTGAAAGGGCTGTGTCCTGACCTTTTAGACGAACGGACCAGATTTGCAGGGAGTTGCCTCCCTGCCTCAGGAATGCGTTGTTACAAGAATATCATCGATCAGCACATTGAAGAGCGCTGCAAGAACGATCAGATTATCGACAGTCGGGAGCGCTGCTCCATTCTGCCACTTGTAAATTGCCTGTGGGGAATTAAAACCGAAGACCATTTGGATGTCTGCAACAGTTAAGCCTGCTGCCTTCCGAAGATTTACAATATTGGCACCGGTCTGTGCCAGATCAACTGTTGGAATGTTCATCTCATACACCTCCTGTTCTGAATTATTTGACCGTAAGTGGACATAAAAAGCCGCCTGTCTCACTCAAGACAAGCGGCTTTCAATAATTCAGATAGGATGACGCCAGGAGATTATTCCTGGGAACTCATGCCGGTCCGAAACTTTTGCTTATCCTGAAAATGAGCGTGCTCCGCAAAGCTATATTCCTCAAAATGGAAGATAGCCTCTCGTTCGCCCATATACATACAGACAGAAGTAATGACCTTCATGATGCGAGTTCCTTTCTGTAAAAGTAGTTGTTCTTGGTTTCTAAAATCAGTATAGCACAAGATTGCAGATTTGTCATTCAACTTGTGGTTAAAAGTTATTCCGCCGCCTTAAAGTTATAGACCGGGGTAATACGCTCCACAATGTCAACCGTAGGACCGATATGAGAAATGATCTCATCGATGCCCTTGTAGGCCATGGGTGCCTCGTCCAGAGTGGTGCGATCCACGCAGGTGGTGTAGATACCCTCCATCTCCTTGCGATACTCCTCCAGGCTCAGTCGCTTGAAGGCTTCCTTACGGCTCATCAGACGACCGGCACCGTGAGGTGCAGAGCAGTTCCACTCGGGATTACCCTTGCCGATGCAAATCAAGCTGCCATCACGCATGTTGATGGGGATCAGTAGCTTC
>JAZNGJ010000124.1:0-2167 GCA_045576415.1 Faecousia sp.
CTGGAATCGCTCGCTGGCCGTAAAGCGCCATAATCAGCAGGGAGATTCCCGCGGAAGCAATCATGGCAACCACCGCAGGCCGCAGACCTGCCAGTACCCCCTGGATCACCGTCAGCCCCCGAAAGCGGTAATACACCCAGGCGAGAGTCAAAACAATCACGCAGGAGGGAAACACACAGCCAATGGTAGCAACCACGGCCCCCGGAAGCCCTGCAATCTGGATGCCCACAAAGGTAGCAGAATTGATGGCAATTGGCCCCGGCGTCATTTCCGCTATGGTCATAATATCGGCAAACTGGGTCATGGTCAGCCAGGAGTGCAGATCCACCACCTGATGCTGAATCAGCGGCATGGCTGCATAGCCTCCGCCAATGCTGAACAACCCAATCTGAAAGAAGCTCCAGAATAACTCCAGGTAAATCATCTTCCAAACGCCTCCTTATAGATTTTTTCCCGCCTCCATGTCTCCCAGGCACCGATCATTCCGCACACCAGGATCACGATCATGATGTTCACATTGAAAAATCGCACAGCTGTGAAAGAACCTGCCAGAACCAGCACAGGCAGCACATGCTTTTGCTGGAGGATGGTTTTGGCCATATTGATGACCACATCACAAATCACCACCGCAACACCGGCCAGCATACCGGTCATTGCCATATTTACAATCACATTATCCCGGAACTGCTGGTAGAAGAAGGAGATCATGGAGATGATGATCAGCGGCGGCAGCACCGTTCCCAATACCGTCAGCAAGGCACCGGGGATCCCTGCCACATGGTAGCCCACCAGAATGGAGGCATTCACTGCAATGGCACCGGGAGAAGACTGGGCAATGGCCGTCAAGTCCATCATTTCCTGCTCTTCGATCCAGCCCAGCTCTTCCACAAACTTTTTCCGCATCAGCGGAATAATGACGAATCCGCCGCCGAAGGTGCAGGCACTGAGCTGAAATGTAGACACAAATAGCGTTAGATACTTGTTGTTCAAATAAATCACTCCTTTGTCCTCATTATACTGCTTGCTATTTTAGAATGGAAATAATATAATTAAATCACAACCATAAGTAATTAGATATAAAGGAGCCCATCCTATGACTCTGCGCCATATGAAAATATTTGCCTCCGTCTGCGAAAACAGCTGCAATACCACAAAAGCGGCTGAAGCAATGCATATGACCCAGCCTGCAGTCAGTCTGGCTATCCGTGAATTAGAACAATATTACGGTGTTACTCTGTTTGACCGCATCGGAAGAAGGCTTCGGCTGACGGAAGCAGGGCAGCGGTTTTGGGAGTATGCTTCTCACATCTCTGCTCTTTTTGAAGATATGGAAAAGGGAATGCGGAATTGGGATTCCTTTGGCCTACTCCGGGCAGGGGCCAGCGTTACCATCGGTTCGCAGTTCCTGCCGTGCTATGTAAAAGCCTTTTACAGCCGCTATCCCGGTACCGAAGTCCGTGTTCTGGTTGCGCCCTCCGATGAGCTGGAACAGAAGATCTTAAGCAGCGAACTGGACTTTGCCCTGATCGAAGGTGTGCCCCACCATCCATCCATTCTTTCTGAGGAGTACATGGAGGATCAATTAGCTGTAATCTGCCCTGCCGACGGCCGCTTCCAAAATGGGCAGATCCTTACCGTTGCCGAATTCAAACAGCAAAAGTTCCTGCTCCGGGAACCGGGCAGCGGCACCCGGGAGGTCTTTGACCGGGCAGCAGAAAGCGCCGGATTCCGTGTACAGCCCATTTGGGAAGCCATGAGCACCACCGCCCTGGTAAATGCCGTGATCAACGGTCTGGGCATCGCCGTTCTTCCTCAAAGAATGGTAACAGGCCCTTTGGAAAAAGGACTCGTTACGACGGTCCGTGTGGAAGGGATGGACTTTCGCAGACGGTTCCACATGATCTGGCACAAGGAAAAGTATCTGACCGGTTCCGCAAAGGCCTTTATGGACCTGTGCCGGAATTACGAAGCAGACTATCCGCTGCCCAGATACAGCGGACTGCTTTGAGCTGCAAAAAACAAAAGTCCCCGGCTTTTCAGGCCGGGGATGAACTATTTTAGGGTTATTTTGTGTGGTGCTCATATATCCACTCACACATAGGACAATAATCAGCAAAATCTCGTGCTACAAAAAACTTCACTGAGGTGGCCAACCAGTTCAAAAACT
>JAZNGJ010000125.1:0-8675 GCA_045576415.1 Faecousia sp.
ACGGGGATCGTCCCAGCCGGCAACATAGCCGTTTTCCACCAGGGCTCTCAGCTTGCGCTTAGAAAGTACGGTGTGGTCAATACCCAGACGGGCAAACTCGATCTGCCGGGGGGCATGGGGCACGGAAACATTCTCCACCACCCAGTTGTAAAGGGGTCTGTGGTTCTCGAATTCAAGAGAGCACAGAGAGTGGGTAATGCCCTCCAGCGCGTCCTGAATGGGATGCGCAAAGTCGTACATGGGGTAAATGCACCACTTGTCGCCCTGACGATGGTGATGCATATGGCGGATGCGATAGATAACCGGATCGCGCATATTAAAGTTGCCGGATGCCAGATCGATCTTGGCACGGAGCGTATACTTGTTGTCCTCAAATTCGCCGGCCCGCATTCTGGCGAACAGATCCAGGCTTTCCTCAATGGGACGGTCACGGTAAGGGGACTGAGCAGGGGTATTCAGATCGCCGCGGTAATCCTTAAACTGCTCGGGAGTCAGCTCGCAGACATAGGCAAGGCCCTTTTTGATCAGTTCGACGGCATACTCATAGTCCTTTTCGAAGTAATCGGAGCCGTAGTAGAACCGGTCGCCCCAGTCAAAGCCCAGCCAGTGGATGTCTTCCTTGATGGCTTCGACGAATTCCACATCTTCCTTGGTGGGGTTGGTATCGTCCATACGCAGGTTGCAAAGACCGTTAAACTTTTCGGCGGTGCCGAAGTCGATGATCAGAGCCTTGCAGTGACCGATATGCAGATAGCCGTTGGGCTCGGGCGGAAAACGGGTATGCACGGTCTGACCGGCATAACGTCCGCCTTCGGCGATGTCTTCTTCAATAAATGCGTGGATGAAATTATTGCTTTCGGTGATTTCAGCCATAATGCAGTAACCTCTCTTTGGTAAATTTCCATTACAAGCCATTATAACCGATTCTTAACGTTTTTGCAACACAAATCTGCAGGTTTGACTCAAAGTATAATATGTAGAACGAATCACAACCGCCATTTGTCCCGGAATTTTTAAAAAATTTTCATGAAAACCGTAAATTTGTAAAATATCAGAAAACAATCATGAAAAACTGAAATTTCTAGTTGTCAATTTGCCTTTCTTATATTAAAATAGGGTAAGATATAGGAGAAGGAGTGGTAACATTTGTCTGAGCTTAAATACAAGCGCATCCTGCTGAAGGTCAGCGGCGAAGCGCTGGGTGAAAAAACAGCACAGGGCGATGGCTTCGGTCTGGATTTTAAGAAGATCGGAGAAGTATGTGAAGCCATCAAAGAATGCGTGGATATGGGCGTGCAAGTGGGTCTTGTCATCGGCGGCGGTAATTTCTGGCGCGGTGTCAAGAACGGCAGCGGCAAAATGCAGCGCAGTCATGCCGATGCCATGGGCATGCTTGCTACCGTTATGAATGCCATTGCGGTTGCGGATGTTTTGGAGCAGTACGGTATGGACGCAAGGGTCTTGACTGCCGTGGAAATCAACAAGTATGCAGAATACTTTACCCGGGATCTTGCAAACCGTTACCTGAACGAAGGCAAGGTCGTGATCTTCGCAGCAGGTACCGGCAATCCCTATTTCTCCACAGATACCGGTGCGGTACTCCGCGGTGTCGAGATCGAGGCTGATGCTATTTTGATGGCTAAGAATGTGGACGCTATTTACTCTGCGGACCCCAAGAAGGATCCCAATGCCGTGCGGTACACGAAGCTTACTTATGATGAGTGCCTTGCAAAGCATCTGAAGGCGACCGATACCACCGCAATGGCTCTGGCGATGGACAACAATATGACCATGGTGTGCTTCGGCCTTGCAGAAGAAAACAGTATTATCCGTGTGGTTCGCGGCGAAGAGATCGGTACCACCGTTACCAATTAATTTAAGGAGGATTCAGCAATGAGCGTTGATTTTAAGGATTTTGAAAGAAGAATGGGCAAGGCTCTGGACCATCTGCATGAGGAATTCGGCGCTGTTCGAGCAGGCCGTGCCAATGCGAAGGTTCTGGACCGGATCAGCGTGGAATACTATGGAAGTGAGACACCCCTGAACGGTGTTGCCACCATTTCTTCTCCCGATGCCCGTACGCTGGTCATCGCCCCTTGGGATACCAAGCTTCTGAAGGACATTCAGAAGGCTATCCAGACTTCCGATCTGGGTATCAATCCCCAGAATGACGGCAAGGTTATCCGCCTTGTTTTCCCCCAGCTGACTGAGGAGCGCCGTAAGGAACTGACCAAGCAGGTCAAGAAATATGCCGAAGACGGCAAGGTCGCCATGCGTAATATCCGCCGTGACGGCATGGACTATGTAAAGAAGCTGAAGAAGAACAGCGAGATCACCGAGGATGAGCAGAAGAAGGCAGAGAAGGATCTGCAGGATCTGCTGGATAAGTATATCAAGAAGGTGGACGAAGCTACCGCCGTCAAGGAAAAGGAACTGATGGCTATTTAAGCCCATATTGCGTATTTGGGGGGGCGGAAACGCCCCCAATGTTCTGTAAATGAGGTTACTATGTCTGCATCTGAACTAAATCAAAATCTTCAGCCGCCCCAGCATATCGCGATCATCATGGATGGCAACGGGCGGTGGGCAAAACAGCACAAGCTTCCCAGAACTGCCGGGCATAAGGCAGGCGCGGAGGCTTTTCGCACCATTGCCAATTACTGCCGGGAGTTGGGAGTAAAGTATCTGACGGTCTATGCTTTCTCAACCGAAAATTGGAAACGCTCTCAGGAAGAGGTTTCCGGCATTATGCTGCTTTTGGGTGCATATCTAAAAGAAGCACTTCGTGATATGGAGAAGAATCGCGTGCATTTCCATTTCTTTGGCGATTTGAGCAGGCTGAGTCCGGAGCTGCGGCAGCTGTGCCTGGAGGCACAGAACCGTTCTTCGGTTTACCATGATGTGCAGGTGAATTTCTGCCTTAACTATGGCGGCAGGGATGAGATCGTCCGCGGCATCCGTGCTTTTGCGCAGGATGTGGCCGCAGGTATCAAAACGCCGGAGGAACTGACGGAAGAGGTATTCGGATCCTATCTGGATTCAGCCGGAGTTCCGGATCCGGAATTGGTTATTCGTCCCTCCGGTGAAAAGCGCACCAGTAATTTTCTGCCGTGGCAGACGGTCTATTCCGAATTTGTTTTTATGAATGTCCTGTGGCCGGATTTCAGTCCAAAAGACTTAGATGACGCGATTGCAGAATATCACCGCCGGAATCGCCGGTTTGGAGGTGCATAAAAAATGAAAACGAGAGTGATTACTGCTGCTGTACTGGTTCCGTTGCTGCTGGCGGTGCTTTATGCAGCGCCTAAGATCGTAACCGTGATCCTGTTCAGTCTTCTTGGTGCATTCTCTGCTATCGAATTGCTGTACAATACCGGTCTTGTTAAGCACTTCCGTTTGGTCATTTATACGGTGATCACTGCCGCCCTTGTTCCGGTTTGGTGCTACTTTAGCATGAGCAAGTCCTGGGCCTTGGCGTTGATCCTTCTGTTTGCTGTGCTGCTGTTTATGGAAGCCATGCTTTCCGGCATGAAGATCCGGTTTGAAAAGATCAGTACTTGTCTTGCAGCCGGCCTTCTGATCCCGTTCCTGCTTTCAAGCCTTGTACGGATCATTACACCGGATGGCGGCAGATACTATATTTTAATACCCTTCGTTGTTGCGTTTCTTTCGGATACGGGTGCGTATTTTATTGGCTGCAGATTCGGCAGACATAAGCTGGCACCGCTGATCAGCCCGAAGAAGAGCGTGGAAGGCGTATTTGGCGGCGTTGCTTTTGCGGTTATTGGCATGCTACTGTATTTGCTTGTAATGAAATCATTTTTCAATGCATCTGTTAACTACGGCTACGCGCTGGTATACGGCATCTTAGGTTCCGCTATTGGCGTTTTTGGTGATCTGTGTTTCTCCGTGATCAAGCGGCAGACGGGCATTAAGGACTACGGCAATCTGTTTCCCGGTCATGGCGGTGTGCTGGACCGTTTTGATTCCATGCTTCTTGTTAGCCCGCTGATCGAACTGCTGCTGGAAATCCTTCCTGTTATGGTGGTTCCTGTATGATGAAATGTGTTAGTATATTGGGCTCTACGGGCTCCATCGGCCGTCAGAGCCTTGATAATATCAGTCGCATGGGCGTCCGGGTGGCTGCGCTGACGGCAGGTACCAGCGTGGAGCGGATGGCTGAGCAATGCCGTCAGTTCCATCCGGAACTGGCTGTAATGGCCACGCAGGAGGCTGCTGAGCAGCTGCGGAAATTGATCAAGGATCTGAATATCCGGATATCCTGGGGAGAAGAAGGCCTGATTGAGGCAGCAACAATGCCGAGTGCCGACTGCGTGATCACTGCGGTCGTTGGTATGCTGGGCCTTAAGCCGACGCTGGCAGCGATACGCGCCGGTAAACGGATCGGTCTTGCGAATAAAGAAACCCTTGTATGCGCCGGAGAACTGGTCATGGCAGAAGCAAGGAAGCATTCTGTCCAGATCGTGCCTGTCGACTCGGAGCATTCAGCAATTTTTCAGTGTCTGATGGGCGTAACAGATCCCGGCGAGGTAGATAGGATCATTTTGACCTGCTCCGGCGGCCCCTTCTTCGGCATGGAACGGCAGCAGCTTAAAAATGTTACCAAGGCGGATGCGCTCAAGCATCCCAACTGGAAGATGGGCGCAAAGATCACCGTTGACTGCGCGACTCTGATGAATAAGGGTCTGGAAGTGATCGAGGCCATGCGTCTTTACGGTATGCCCGCGGAGAAGGTGGATGTTCTGATCCACCGTCAGAGCATCGTTCACAGTATGGTGGAGATGAATGACGGAGCGATGATGGCACAGCTGGGCGCGCCGGATATGCGCCTGCCCATTCAGCTTGCGCTGACTTACCCCCAGCGGCAGAAATGCCCGGTTGACCGCTTGGATCTTACCAAATGCGGTGCGCTGACCTTCTGCAAGCCGGATATGGAAGCGTTTCCTTGTCTAGCTCTGGCATATCGGTGCGCGAAAATGGGCGGTACGGCATGCCCGGTCATGAATGGCGCGAATGAGGCCGCCGTATCTCTTTTTCTTAACGATCAGATTGGCTTCTATGATATTTACGAGCTGGTTTGCGGCGCAGTGGACGCTGTGCCCTTTATTCCCGATCCGACCCTTGATGAGATTTTGGAGTCTGACCGCCTGGCCCGGGAATATGTTTTCAAACGATACGCAAATTTGAAATGAGGACCATATGAGTATTGTTTTTGCGATTTTATTGTTCAGTATTTTGATATTTGTTCACGAACTGGGCCATTTTCTTGCCGCGAAAGCATCCAATGTGCAAGTAAATGAGTTTTCCATGTTCATGGGCCCTGCCATTTTCAAGAAGAAGGTAGGGGAGACGCTGTACTCCATTCGATGCATCCCCATCGGCGGTTATTGCGCCATGGAAGGCGAGGATGCGGATACGGACAGTCCCCGTTCTTTTCAGAAGGCGCCCTGGTGGAAGCGGCTGATGATTCTGGTTGCCGGTTCCGGTATGAATCTGGTTGCCGGTTTTCTGATCATGCTGATCGTGTTTGCGCCGGCTGTCCAGTTTGGCACACCTGTGATCTCTGCTTTTGACGAGGGCTGCGCTCTGGTTGGTGAAAACGGATTGCAGGTTGGAGACCGCTTTCTGGAAGTAGATGGGGAAAAGATCTATACCCATTCCGATTTCAGTATGATCCTCAGCCTCAATGGCGGCGATGTTCACGATCTTGTCGTGGAACGAAACGGCGAAAAGGTCTATCTGAATGATTTTAAGATGGAAAAGCGGCTCTTTGGAAACGAGGAAACGCCCCGCTATGGCTTCAGCTTTTCCGTAGAAGATGCCACATTTGGGGCAAAACTGCGCTATAGCGTCAATTCCTGCATCAATGTTGTCCGCACAGTGCGATTGAGCCTGCAAATGCTGCTGACAGGAAAAGCAGGATTTTCCGATATGTCCGGCCCTGTTGGGATCGTACAGCAGATGTCCAATGTTGCCGATCAGTCTGCAACTTGGGTGGACGCGCTGATGAATATGCTGTATTTCGGCGGTTTTATTGCCATCAATCTGGCTGTCATGAACCTGCTGCCGATCCCTGCTTTGGACGGCGGACGGGTAGTTGCGCTGCTGCTGACCACCGTGATCGAAAAGATCACAAGGAAGAAGATCGATCCCAAGTATGAAGGCTATATTCACGGTGCCGGTATGATCCTGCTGCTCATTTTGATGGCTGTGATCATGTTTAAGGATATTTTCTATATTTTTATGAGGTAATCATTATGACCAGACAGATTCATGTAGGCGGCGTTCCTATTGGCGGCGGAGCACCTGTGGTGATCCAGTCTATGCTGAATACCAAAACAACGGATGTTGACGCATCACTGCAGCAGATCCGCCAACTGAAGACTGCCGGATGCCAGATCGCCCGGCTTTCTGTTCAGAATATGGAAGCCGCCCGGGGATTCGCCGAGATCTGCAAGGAAAGTGAATTACCTCTGGTTGCGGATATCCATTTTGATTATAAGCTTGCCATTGCCGCTGCGGAGGCCGGAGCTTCCAAAATTCGCATCAATCCCGGCAATATTGGCGGGGAGGATCGGGTCAAAGCGGTAGTGGACATCTGCAAGGATAAGAAGATCCCGATTCGGGTTGGCGTGAACGGAGGAAGTCTGGATAAGCGCCTGCTGGAAAAGTACGGCCATCCCACTGCTGAGGCATTGGTGGAGAGTGCTTTTGAGCATCTTGAGCTGCTGGAAAAGTACGGATTTTATGATACCTGTCTTTCTATGAAATCCTCCACGGTATCTACCATGGTTGCTGCAGCCCGGCTGTTCAGAAGTAAATGTGACTACCCGCTGCATATCGGTGTCACGGAGACCGGCCCTGTAAAAATGGGCATGATCAAATCCGCGATGGGCATTGGTGCTCTGCTGCTGGACGGGATCGGTGATACCATCCGTGTCAGCCTGACGGATGATCCGGTGCAGGAAGTGTATGCAGCAAAGGACATTTTAAAGGCAGCAGGATTGCGCAAGGAGGGCGTGAATATCATTTCCTGTCCTACCTGCGGCAGAACCCGCATTGATCTGATCAGCCTTGTAAACCGAGTGGATGAAGCTTTGAAAGATTGCCAAAAACCCATCACGGTTGCCGTTATGGGCTGCGTTGTCAACGGACCCGGCGAGGCCCGGGAAGCGGATATTGGCATTGCCGGCGGTGACGTCTGGGGCATGATCTTTGAAAAAGGAGAACAGGTTGCAAAGCTTCCGTATGACGAACTGCTGCCTGCGCTCTTAAAGAGAATCGAAACACTTTAAGGACTGAAATGAAGGAAAAAGTTAGCTTTTTGAATATGTTTTCGGACTATGAGCCGCCTGAGCCGCTGAACAGCGCATTATCTCAGGCGGCCATTGTTGCTGCGGATCTGGATCCCGCTTCCCGCAGGATCGAGGTGGCGATCCACTCCGATACATATATTCCTCAAACGCAGCTTCGGATCGCGGAGCAGGAGATTTGCTCCATCTACGGTCTGAATGAGCTGACACTGACTGCTGCATTCCCTGCGGATCAGCTTACAAAGATCGAACACTCTGAGTTGATGGAACTGTTTGTGCGTCAGAATTCCATGACCCGCGGTTCTTTGGCTGGTGCTGAATGGAGCTGGGAAGATCATACACTGGTGATCCATCTGCCGGCCAATGGCAAGAAGCTTATTGAGGAGTGCATTCCCGCGGTTCGCACCGTTTTGCAGGAGCGGTTTGCCACATCCGTTGATTTCCGTATTGAATCCGAGCAGTCTCTGGAAGGCCAAGCTCTGTTTGACGCTATGGAAAAGATGCGCAGCCAAATGATCAGTTCGATTCCTGCGGCGCCGTTGGCGCAGAAGAAAGAAACCGCAGCCGCTGCGCAGTCCGAGTGCTTCTTCGGCAAGCCCTTTAAGGGCACTCCGGTACCAATGAAATCAATGGATCTGGATATGGGCAGTGTTATCGTCGAGGGCCGTGTTTTTGCGATTGATCATAAGGAGCTGAAAAAGCGCAATGCATGGGTCATCAGCTTTGACATGACGGATAACACCGGTTCTGTCCGTATCAAGCGCTTTTTGGAGGACAGGGAAGCCAAGCCCATTCTTGAGAATGTGAAGGAAGGCGCAGTCCTTCGTGTACAGGGAAAGATCACTGTCGATAAGTTTGATAACGAGATGGTGCTCAATCCCTATTCCATGATGCCCGGCTCCATGACCAAGCGCAAGGATCTTGCTGAGGGTATGAAGCGTGTGGAGCTGCATCTTCATACCACCATGAGTAACATGGATGCTCTGACCGATGTGGGCGCTGCCGTTAAGCAGGCTGCCGCATGGGGTCACCGTGCCATCGCTATTACTGACCATGGCGTTACACAGGCATTCCCCGATGCCATGAAGGCCGCTTCTAAGGCAAAAGTGGCAGGAACGGATGAAAATATCAAAATCATCTACGGCTGCGAGGGCTACTACGTCAACGATGTGGATGACCGCATCGTGGTGCATGGAACGAAGGACATTGGCTTTACGGATGAATTCGTTGCCTTTGACCTGGAAACAACCGGCCTTTCCTCTAAAACCGACACCATCATCGAGATCGGTGCCGTGATCATGAAGGACGGCCAGGAAGTTGACCGTTTTCAGACCTTCGTGG
>JAZNGJ010000126.1:0-2235 GCA_045576415.1 Faecousia sp.
GGATTCATCAGCTGCTTGGGCCGCTGGACGATGGTCACATCCATACCCAACTCCCGCAGATTCTCTGCTACTTCCAGACCGATAAAGCCGCCACCCACCATTACAGCGGATTTCGGCTTATTCTGATCCACAAATTCCTTGATCCGGAAGGTATCCTCCACGGTACGCAGGGTGAACAGCCTATCGCTGTCCATCCCCGGGAGGCCCGGCCACACAGGCTTTGCGCCGGGAGAAAGCAGCAGCTTGTCGTAGCTTTCTTCAAATTTCTCACCGGTCTTCAGATTCTTCACAGACACGGTCTTTTTATCTGGATGAATAGCGGTGACTTCATGATGTACTTTCATGTAAATACGGAACCGGGAGAAGAAGCTCTCCGGGGTCTGGAGGGTCAAATCATCAGGGCCTTCGATCACACCACCGATATAGTAAGGCAGACCGCAGTTGGCATAAGAAATATAGCCTGACCGCTCGAACACAACAATTTCAGCCTGCTCATCCAGCCTGCGGATTCTTGCTGCTGCCGTGGCTCCGCCTGCCACGCCGCCTACGATCACAACCTTCATATTACCTTTCCACCTTTCCGTGATAAGCGGCAATGCCGCCGATGTTCTGAACATTGGTATAGCCCATGTGCTGCAGCATCACTGTCGCCTGCCTGCTCCGGGCACCGGAGTAGCAATAGACAAACAATTCTGCATCTTTATTTTCCACTACTAACCTTACCTTGTCAAGGGTCTGCAGCGGAACATTTTTGCTTCCCGGAATATGGCCTTCTCCGTATTCCTGGGGTGTGCGCACATCCAGCAGAACGGCATTTTCCTTTTCAGCGTATTCTTTGAGTCCTTTATTGATGTCGGGCTGTTTGAAAAAGTCAAAAATACTCATAACGGTCCTCCTTCGTTCGTCTCTGTTTCTCCGGGCCAATCAATGATGCCGCCAAACTCGACAACATTGGTATAGCCTAATTTCACTAATTTTTCAGATGCCTGCTTGCTCCGGTTTCCGCTGCGGCAGTATACCAAAATCAGCTGATCTTTATCCGGCAGCTCCGGGATTACTTCTGCACCTATGGTCTCGTTTGGGATGTTGATGGCACCGGGGATATGCTTCTCATCAAATTCCGCAGCAGTGCGAACATCCAGAATGATGTAGCCCTCCTCTTCTTTCATCATGGCAACGGCCTTATCCATCGTGATCTGACGGTAGCTGATTTCCTGCTCCGCAGGCACAGCGCAGCCCACTAAAAAAAGAGTTGATATAAAAATTGGAAGAAGCTTTTTCATCCTCAGTACCTCCTGTCTATCTTTATGACTGTATTATATGCGAGGGATACCTTCCATTCCGTAACGTTATCACATATCGAATTAAGACTACCCACAGCAGTGTTATTAGAAAATTCGATTTATTTTTTCTTTTGCGACTCTTTCGTTACAATACACGAAATTAAACTCACCCTGGATCTGCATATCCTCCACCATAAAAGTTGCCAAATCATCCCGGCAATGGGCAATCGGCTCATAGGCAAAGGTGATGGCCTTGTTGATTGCAACCAGATCGCAGATCACAGAGAAATTGTTGACGGAGGAACAGCGGTGAAAGCTGTCCAGTGAAAAGCCTCTATCGGTTATCGCATTTTGTAAAAGCATTCTCGTTCCGGATTGGCTTTCTCTTACCACAATATCCTCACGGAATACTTCTTCCAAGGTGACCGTTCTGCCAGCAAAAGGGTGGTCTTTCGCACACACGCCCACAAAGGCTTCCTTCTTGAAAAGATGATATCCGTATTTGGACTTGTCAAAAACACCTTCGATCACAGCAAAATCGATCTGAGATTTTTCCAGCATATGTAACAGGTTTTCCGTATTATCAATGATCAGATCCAAGTTATGGTTTGGCGCTTGCAGAAAGGCACGGATTTCCGGCACGATCACAAATTCGCCGATGGTTTTCGTTGCGCCAACGGTCATGTGTATGGTATCCGTGGGGGTGAAGCTCTCCCGGATATCCGTTTCCTCAGCCTTGACACTGTCAAAGTACTTCTTCAGCCGCTGGGCGTTCTTTGTTTTGGATAGGGTTCGTCCGTCATACTCAAATAGCTTCACACCGTAGTAGTTTTCCAGATAGTGAATATGCTGCGTGACACCCGGCTGGGTCATATTCAGCTTCTCCGCTGTCCTGCGGTAGTTCATTTCATCATAGAGAGTCAAAAAGGTCAGCACTCTGTAATCCAGCATA
>JAZNGJ010000127.1:0-3842 GCA_045576415.1 Faecousia sp.
CCTTTCATATTCTTCTACGGTGACGATGGGCTCATGGGTGCCCTGCACTTGGGTGAATTCGATCTCACCGTAGTTTTTGACTTTCTTTTGCTTCAGATAATCCGGAACATATTCCTTGTGGTAGGTGATGATGCCGCAGTAGAAGGAATTCTTCAGCACATGGGAGATGACTGTGGGATACCACTGCGATTTGCCCATGGCGGTTTTGATACCCCGCAGTTCCAGCTCGTCCTTGATCTTCACCAAACCCCAACCATCCAGGTACAGATCGTAGATCAAACGAACGGTCTGCGCCTGCTCAGCGTTGATGAGCATTTCCTTGCCCACACGGTCATAGCCGAGAATATTGCCGGTACCATAGAGGACACCGTTGTTCATGGATGTCTGCTGACCGCTCTTGACACGGATGGAAGTTTTGCGGCTTTCATCCTGGGCGAGGGTGGCCATGATGGTGAGCCGAAGCTCACCATCGCCGTCAAAGGTCTTGATGCCGTCATTGATGAAGTATACTTCCACGTGATGCTCCTTCAGCATGCGGGTGTACTGCAGAGTGTCCACCGTGTTTCTGGCAAAGCGGGAAACCTCACGGGTGAGGATCATGTCGAACTTGTGCTTCTTGGCATCGTCGATCATCCGCATGAATTCGGGACGCTTCTCTGCAGAAGTGCCGGTGATACCTTCATCGATATATTGCTCCACCAATGTCCACTCCGGATGCAGATCCAGTAGTGGCTTGTACCAATCGATTTGGTTTTCCAAAGCCGACAGCTGGGCATCGTGATCGGTGGATACACGAGCATAGATTACTACGCGACGTTTTAGATATTCTCTTTCGTATGGCATCATGCGGCTACCTCCTTGTCAGCGGGCGGGGCGAACTTAGATAAATCCACCACATCCGCATATTCGTTGAGAATGTTGCGGTACATAAAAGCGGG
Organism: Faecousia sp.; assembly: GCA_045576415.1. GTDB lineage: Bacteria > Bacillota > Clostridia > Oscillospirales > Oscillospiraceae > Faecousia. The sequence continues at coordinate 939 of JAZNGJ010000127.1, forward strand.
GATCTGACCATCCTTGTAAAGCTGTTCGATCAGCTTCAGGGCGGCGAAATAATGGGCAGGGGAGTAGATGTTGGTCTTGTCGGTTCTCATACCAACACCTCCCGGCTCCAGGTTCTACGATAAGGGACACCTTGCAAAATGTCCAGTGAGAATCGGATGAACTTTTTGTTAAATTTTCGGGTTTCATGCTCCTGGTGAACGTTTAAGATTAGTAATGCATTTCCCCACAGCGGGGTTTTCTTCATAGGCTAATACCTCCATAGTTGATAATGTTTAAGGCAGCCGTCACATGGACAGCTGCCAGATGTGTTCTTGTTCTTCTGCAAGCTCTTCTTGCAGTGCGGCTTCTTCCTTGCAAAGCTCTTCGTCACGGATCGCAAGAAGGGCGCCAATGGCGAGGCCCAAAGCCGTACCAACAGCGGAGCCGGCTTTCTGCCCTTGGATGCGTTTGCGTTGTTCTTCCTCATCCTCGTCAGTGTCCTCGGTCAACCGGCCAATAGCAGACAGAGTATGCAGGCCAGCATCGAAGATGCCGCCGATACGCCCGCTGCGATGAGCACCCATTTGCGGCAAGTTCTTTCCAAGCTTTCCTTGGTTTTGTCCAAATCCTGCAGGCTTTCGGATAGCTTCCTTGATAAGTCCGTAGAGAGTTTTTCTCTCTCCTTCCCATCCTGTTGTAACTGGTTCTCCACGTCCTTGGTATGCCTGCCTAAAACCTGGTAGATCTGCTTTTTCTGATCCGTTTGCATTTGGGTGAATTCCTCCCGTGTGGCCAGGTTTGTGATCAGCCGGTACAGTGTCGGCTGGAACTGCACCGCATCGGATAGCAGTTGCATTTCCTTCTCCAGCCATTGCTCCGGAATGGCGTACACCGTGGGCTGATACGGGATCAGGTCGATGATCTCCAGCGCCTGGGCATTGCGCTGTACTAGATCCGTCATCGACAAGCTGCCGGATCTCGTATTCTCGGATGACAAACTCATATTCCATCATCTCCTTCTTTTATTTGTCTTCGTGTAGTTTGATGCCTCTGCACTTCTTGCCGTTGGGGCAGGTTAGGTGATATACTTTCTATCCTCTGTCCAGGTCACACCGTAGCCCCGCTTTTTCATTTCCTGGATAAAGGTTTTCTTGTCCGGGCTGCGTTTCATGGCTTCGCCGATGTGATACATCAGCTGGAACTTCCAGCTCTCACCGCTGACCGCCGCCCGATATTCTCGGGCTGAGATCTTTGTGCCACCCTTCTCGTAAGGCTTCAAGGTGGAGAAGCCATGTGCCGCACAGATTTCATCGTTGAGTTTTCGAAGTTCTAACAGCGTAGTCGGATGCTGCCGCAGCTTCAAGCCGTTCTCAAAGCTGACAGAGTTGATCACAAAGTGGGAATGGATGTGGTCGGTATCACAGTGAGTCGCTGCCAGCACTTCATAGCCCGGCCAAGCCTTTGCCGCAAACTCCAAATCGATCTCATGGGCCTGCTTGTAGGTGATATTCTCCGCCGGAGAAAAGGATTGCACATACTGATAAAAGCGGATGCCGTCTTCTTTGTTCCATGCGGCTTTGGTGGCTTCGAATTCCGTAACAGAGTTCAGACCGTCACAATTCACACCGCTGACCCAGCGGATACCTGCTTCCTTATCCCAGGTTTTCTTTTCCTGCATGCAGTATTCCATGACCCGCTGCATATCACTGGGTCGCTGTCGGGCCTCTTTGATATAGGTGATCGATACCAGTTCAATCACCCCGTCCTATACGGCAGACCTCTGCGTAGATGGCCCGTTGCAGGTCGATGATCTCCTGAAAGTTGTAGGAGCGGAAGATACCGGCGTTAATCTTAGCGGTGATCTGATTCAAGTTGTTGCCGATGCGCTTCAACTCTGTGACCAAAGGCTTCGTATCCTCAGCTACATGGATCTGGGTTTGCTGTGCGGCAGTGACCCGAAAGTCCGTCATGCTCATGCCGGAGCGAATCACCTTTTTCATGATGGTTTCGTACTCCTTCTCTGTCAGACGGATGGTAAGTGTCTTGTTTCTCTTTCTCATTAAATTCCTCCATAAAAGTGGGTTTGGGCTTCTGCCCAATAATCTTTGTGCTGGGCGGACAGCCAAGCGCTCTGCTTGCCCCGTCGGAAAACGACGGGAAAATAGCTGGTATCCTCCGCATTGTTCACGGAAGAAGAAAAATAGGGTCGCAAGTGACGCAAGTGACGCATATTTTAGGGCCCCATATTTTCCGTCACTTGCGTCACTTCCGTCACCCCAGCCTCCGGCGGCGTATAGGTGACATCCACAAATCGCTGACCTTTACTGCGATGGCTTCGATAAGTGATACCGCAATCCTGCAACACAAACTCCCAACGCTTCATCGCCTGCTTTAGGCCTTTTGGTGAGTATTCTGTTCCACTGCGCAGCGCCAGCACTCTGGCCAGTGCCGTATTGGTGCCGGAGAACTGTATGCGTTCTTGCATAAAGTCCAGCAGGACTCGCAGATCCGGTGGCAGCTTATTTTCCGTTTCCCGGCTGTCAGAGAGCTTCTCCCAAACGCAGGCGGTTTCATCAAAGCGCAGCTCCAAGATCCGAGGCTTGGTGCTCCGACATTTGCAGTACAGACGCATCACTTCCTCTTGCGGTGCGTGATACATAACAAAATTACCGGCAACACCACCGCTGAGGCCGGTAGAGCCGGACAGCATATTCACCGGGTCGGGATCGTGCATCTTGCGCAGATGATGCACCAGCAGGATCGCCACCTTGTGCTTGTCCGCGATCTTTTTCAGCTTTTGCGTGTCGGCATAATCGTTCGGATAGTTGGATTCTCTGTTGGTGCCACGAGCCAATTGGAATGTGTCGATGACGATCAATTTCATATCCTTGTGCTGCTCGATAAAGTTGTTCAGGTTCTTTTCC
>JAZNGJ010000128.1:0-2040 GCA_045576415.1 Faecousia sp.
TTGGATGATTTGCATATTACACAGTCTACGCTTTCGCATCATATGAAGATCCTGTGTGATGCCGGGGTTGTTCAAGGCAGAAAAGAGGGCAAGTGGGTACATTACTCCATTGACTCCGAAGGTGCTGATAGAGCTGTAGCCTTACTGAAACAGCAGTTAAAGATTGATACGCAAAGTCAATCAGAAAAACCCTGTTGCAGTGCGAAAGATACTTGAGCCATCTGGAAAGGTGGCTTCTCTTTTGGACAACATATCGATGTTTTTGAATTTATCATTATGAAAGGAGACTTGCTATGGATGTATTACATTCAATTTGGCAGTTTTTCCAGAATCAGATTCTAGGTATGAAATGGCTCAACGAGGTTGTTGGAAGTGGGTTAAGTGGTCTTGGGATTGACACGACTTCTCGCTGGGGCGGGAGCATCCAGTTTTTTATCTATGATGTCATCAAGATCATGGTACTATTGGGCGTGCTGATCTTTATTATTTCCTACATCCAGAGCTACTTCCCACCGGAACGCACCAAACGAATCCTTGGTAGATTTCATGGTATCGGTGCAAACTGCGTGGCGGCTCTGTTGGGAACGGTGACCCCTTTTTGCTCATGCTCTTCTATCCCTCTGTTCATTGGCTTTACCAGTGCGGGTCTGCCTCTCGGTGTGACCTTCTCTTTCCTGATTTCCTCACCCATGGTGGACTTGGGAAGTCTGGTGCTGCTTATGAGTATCTTCGGTTGGAAAGTAGCAGTTGTCTATGTAGTGTTGGGTTTGTTGATTGCCGTTTCGGGCGGTAGCTTGATTGAAAAGCTGCATCTGGAAAACCAGGTGGAGGAATTCATTCGCAGAGGCAAGGCTGTGGATCTTCCCCAGGAAGAACTGACTGTCAAAGACCGGATGCAGTATGCCTGGGAACAGGTGGTTTCCACCGCAAAAAAAGTGGCTCCCTATGTGCTGATTGGTGTTGGCATTGGCGCATTTATCCATAACTGGATTCCCGAAGAATTCATCATCAAGCTGCTGGGCACCGGAAATCCTCTGGGTGTGGTGATTGCCACAATCGCAGGTGTACCCATGTATGCGGACATCTTCGGTACGATCCCCATTGCGGAAGCGCTTCTTGCCAAGGGCGCACAGCTGGGTGTCGTTCTCAGCTTTATGATGGGCGTAACGACTTTGAGCGTTCCCTCCATGATCATGCTCCGCAAAGCCATCAAGCCAAAGCTGCTGGGTGTCTTTGTAGCCATCTGCACCGTTGGCATTATGATCGTCGGTTATTTCTTCAACGCAATACAGTTCTTACTGGTATAAAGGAGATGTGAAATATGGCAAAGAAATGGTATCCTGTTATCGACATTTTGACCTGTCAGGAATGTGGCTCCTGTGTTGCTAAATGCACCCACGGTGTCTATGACAAGAGTAAAGCACCCGTTCCGGTGGTAGTAAATCCCGACAATTGCATTGACCACTGCCATGGCTGCGGCAATCTGTGTCCTGTTGGTGCCATCGCCTATGTAGGAGATGATACCGGCTGGATTGCTCCCGCACTGCAAAATCAGCCCCAGGCAAAAGAGGAATGCTGCTGTTGCGGCAGTACAAGCAAAGGAAAAAAGGAAATCAAAATCGAGTATCTGTATCTGGATCTGAAAACCTGTGACCGCTGCGTTGGCACGGATGCGGTTTTGGATGAGGTTGTGGAAGCTCTGCGGCCTGCCCTGGAACTGGCCGGGTATCAGCTGAGCTACCGGAAGCAGGAAGTCTACACGGTGGAAATTGCAGCAAGCTACCGTTTCCTTTCCTCTCCCACAATTCTTGTGAATGGACAGGATATTTTTGATACCATCACAGAATCCGATTGCGGCTGCTGCGGAGACATTGCCGGTGTGCAGGTGGATTGCAGAGTCTTTGAACACGATGGCAAGACCTATGAAGTTCCCACCGGAGAGATGCTGGCTGACGCTATCTTGAAAGCAATCTATCATCCCAATGTCTGCACCTGTGGAGAATATCAGCTCCCCGAAAACTTAAAGCGGTTCTTTGCGGG
>JAZNGJ010000129.1:0-4310 GCA_045576415.1 Faecousia sp.
CTCTGAACGGCGAAGCAGTTGAACTGGTTGACGGCAAGTTCACCGTTTCTGCTGCAGAAGGCGAGCAGACCATCGTTGCTACCGACAAGGCTGGCAATGTGACCACCATCAAGGTCACGGTCAACGAAGGCCATAAGGGCGGCACTGCCACCTGCAAGGATAAGGCTGTCTGCGAAGTCTGCGGCGAAGCCTACGGCGAGCTGCTGGCTCACCAGGGCGGCACCGCTACCTGTAAGGACAAGGCTGTCTGCGAAGTCTGTGGCGATGCTTACGGCGAACTGGATGCTGAGAACCACACCGGCGAAGCCAAGTGGGCACATACCAACGACAAGCACAGCAAGGCATATGACTGCTGCGGCAAGGTCGTTGTGGAAGAAGAGGCTCATAAGCTGACCGACGGCAAGTGCGAGTGCGGTTACGAAGCACCTGCCAGCGGCGACAACAGCCGGACCGGCGACAACAGCCACATTGTGCTGTTCAGCGGCCTCCTGGCTCTGAGCGTACTGGCGGCAGGCGCTCTGCTGATCTCCGACATTCGCAAGAAACTCTTTAAGTAATTTCTCTTAAGCAAACACAGCCATGGCTTTTGCCATGGCTGTGTGGCACCCTGTAAGGGTGCCACCGTGTCTTTTGAGATGGAACCTTAATTTCTGCAGTCCGTCAGATACCGGATCAGACAAACCGTTGTCAGGAGTGTCAGTGTCAGGAAGAACAGAAGCAGCCCCCCGAGGATCGCGCTGAGAATGCTGGTTGCTGTGATACCTACCACCACAAGAACGGCAGCCAGAGCGATGGTGCCCAGAATGCCGACCAGCAGTGTGTTAAGCGCGTTGCAAATACAGCTGCTCCCTTCTGTCTGCCCTGCCAATGCTGCTGCCACTGTCAGAACCCCCAGGTACAAAACGGCGATGCCGAAAGCAACCCAGAGGAAGACAGGAGCCAGTGTGATAGCGGCAGTGATCTGCAGGATCGTTGTGATCACGCCAATGATCGCACTGATGACGATTGCAGCAACGGTACAGTTGCATCTGCAATTGCAGTTACCGCTGCAGTTGAATAATGACATGTTTTCTCACCTCCCACGACAGTATATGTACCTGCATGGCAAAAGGTGCGGTATTCTGTCGAATCCCAACAGCAAACAAGAGAACCGCCAGCGGCGGTTCTCTTGTTCTTTATGCAAGATAAGGTGCGTTGATGGGCATGGGGAACCAGGATTTTACAGCCGGGTCGTATTCACCATAGGAATTGGGGGTGAAGTTGAAGAGGAAATCGTAGATTTCGTAGCCTGCCAGATGGTACTTGGCTTCGCCCTCAAACTTCTCCACAGAAACCTTGGAGTCCTTAACCGCAATGCGGTATTTTCCGAACAGATCGCTGCTGAGCGTGATCTCGCCGTCGCACAGGGGCTCATTGTCGGCTTTCAGCTGCAGGAAAGCTTTGACGACCTTTTCAAAGTGCAGGATCTTGAAGTTGGCGGGATTGCCGATGGCGAAGCTGCTGCAGTTTTTCATGCAGTTTTTCATCAAAGTCTTGTCGTAGTCGGGAGCGTCGTAGGGAATTGCGGTGAGTCCCTTTGCCAGCATAAACTCGTATACCATTTCCCCAAAGTCCTCATAACCCCGCAGGGCAAGGTACTTGATGCCGCCTTCGCCGTAAGCGAAGCTGCCCCAGAACTGGCCGTTGCGGAAAACGCCGATAGGCTCCCGCCAACGGGCACGGTAGACCTTGATCAGTTCATCCGCCCGGCGTTCCGCATGGACCTTCTGGGCATTGATGATGGCGATGGCTTCATCCAGAAGATCTTCCCGCTGGGAAAGATCGATGAATTGGAATTTGCTTTGGTTTACATAATGCTTGGACAGGTCTGCCATTTCAAAAGTGAACAGGTACTCCACGCCGCACAGCTCATAGCCGAAATAATTGTACCGTGTGCGGGCACCGTGGAGGTAGGAAAGGTCGAAATCATCCTCACGGAGAGATTTATCTACCGCCTCAAACATAACGGTCATCAGACCCGTGCCCCGGGCGCTTGATTTGACGGCTACATTGCCGGAGGAAGAGATTTTCAGAACCTCATTTCCTACATGGTAGGTCATTTCGCAGTTGGAAATGCAGCCGCAGATGTTGCCGTGGATGTCCTTATCCTCGGGATAAGCAGCAAAATGGTCGGAAAGCTGCCGGGCATCTTTCATAAATACCCGGGGATACATCTCGGCGAAATCTTTTTTAACGCTGTTTTTGGCAAAAGCGGAGCTGAGTACCTCCAGTGCTTCCTCCCAGATATCGGGGGTAAATCGGGTCATTTTGTAAGCCATAAGATCGATCTCCTTTTATGTATTTGCAGCACGCAGCTTGCGGATAGCTTCCTGCGCGGGGGAAAGGTTCTCGCCGCTTTGCTTAATATTCAGATAAGCATAAAACAGTTCCTTCAGCGCGACTTCGTAAGGAACGCAGCACAGCTCACTGATGATCCGGGAGCCCCGGTCGATGAGCTTTTTGTTGGTCATATCGAGGAAGGTCATATAGTTGCCGCTGACCCGGCCGAAGAGCGCTGCGGCAGAGGTGGAAATGGCGTTGAGGATCATCTTCATGCCGATATGCTCGAAGATATCCAGCAGGGTGGGGGTATGATCCACGGCAAAAACCAGAGCGATCTTTCTGCCGTAGGGGGCGGCGCAATGGTCGAAATCCCCGTCCGGTTCCGCGCTGTCCACCCAGATGGCTATGGTATTATTCTGGGCTTCTCTTTCTTCATCCGGCTCCCGGCCGATCTCAAATTCCAGCAGCCGGTCGTAGGAAATGTCGGGGATCTGCTCCGTAACACCCAGCCGGCGGTAAGTAGTCTCGTCCCAGTCGATGCATCTGGGCTTGCGGCCAAAGCAGTCCAGCCATGCTTCGGCGCAGGAATATTTGGTGTTCTTGGCAAATGCCCAGGAAAGCTTCAGATCCTTGCGCTTCTGCTGGCGCAGGGGAGGGGTGGCAAAAGTGGGACCCCGCTCCGTGGAGTCGGTAAGGATATCCAGCATATAGTTTGCGGTGAAGTAGGTCACATAGCCGTTACCGCCGTATAAAGAGGCCTCTTCCTGTGCGTAGGCAGCAATCTTGTTGACGCAGGAATCGCTTTGGATATAGGCAACCGTCTTTCGGAAAGCATCCACATAGTACGCTTTGTCAAATACCTTGCCGGAAATGGAGCACAGGGCAGCTTCAAAAGCGGTGGCGATGACCGTCTGTTCAATGGTGGAGGACTGCATTCTGGTGGAGCCGGTGACGGCCATGGGGCCGCAGGGAAGGTACACAACATCCACATTTTCCCGGGTGTAGAGCCTGTCTGCCCGCTCCATTTTGCCCATCAGATGCTTGGGGTCGCTGCATACGACCATGCAGACGGAAGCACCTCGTTGGGATGCCCGATAGGCGGTTGCCAGAATGGAGGTGGTCTCTGCGGTAGCAGTGACACCGATCAGCAGATCGCCGGGGCCGGCGTTTAGTTCGTCTACCTGCTGGGCGCTGAGGGTCTCGTAGTCTTCAAAAAATTCCACTGCCCGAATGACGGCATAGTCACCGCCGGTCATGATGGTGGTGACCTGCGCACCAAGATGGGCAAGACCAAGCTTTGCTGCTGCCCGGCGGAAACCCCGCTCCACGCCCATGCAAAGCCGTCCGGAGGAGCCACAGCCGGAAAGAATGATCTTACCGCCGCCGGTCAGGACAGCATAAATGCTGTCACACAGCCGGTCAAAGGGGGCGCTTGCCAGCGCTTTTTCATACAGGGGGACAAGATCGGCATCTACGGAAAACAGCGTTCGGACGCCCTCTGCGGGATCGGATCTTAAAATCGTGTCCAGATTTTTTGTTTTCGGGTTGGATTGCTCGGCTTCGATATAGCCCATGCGGTAGTCGCCTTCGTTTTCCAGAAAATCAGCAGCCATTTCGGCGGCTTTGGCCATCAGATCCATTGGAAATATCCTCCGTTCCAGATTTGCTGTTTTAAATTGCAGCGGTATCGATATCAATTCTTACGGTTTGAGAAAAGCATTGACAAAACAGGCGCAACGCATTATCATAATACTATGCCGTAAGTGTAGTTATTAAAGCACATTTTCGGGCTTTGCGCAAGTCTATTATGAAATATTGGAAGGAGAAATTCACCAATGGTAGACATTATTACCGATCCCGCAACCAAGTTCAGCTTCAATCCCGCTGAGTTCGTACCCTTCAAGGACCGTGAGGTCTGCGAGCGTGTGCGCAAGATGAGCGGCGTAGAGCTGGAGCAGAGAGAGCCCTGGTGGCATCCGGAGTTCAAT
>JAZNGJ010000130.1:0-8046 GCA_045576415.1 Faecousia sp.
CTCCTCATTATTGTAGTTGTATGGTCGGCAAACCACTTCTACTATAATGGGGAGTTTTTTCTTTGTCTACTTTACTCCTCGCTGGAAGCTATTTTTTTGCCCCCGGTATAACCGGGGGTTGACTTTGATGAATCAAAGCAAAACGCCACTCCTTCGCGGAGTGGCGTTCTTCAATATTAAGAGAAATCAGAATCCTCGTCGTGGGTCAATTCCCCGCTGCCGCTGATAGGAATAGTCTCACCCAGATATGTAGGCTCCGGTTTAAAGAATGTCATGGCGCAATCTTTCAATCGTGCCATTATCTCGCGAAAATCCCGACCGGACTGGCCGACATACTGCCGGTAGTCCGCACCAACGCCGTATGCCTCAATGCCCAGCTTGTCCGCAATATACAAAGCCCGGTATAAATGGTACTCCTGACTGACGATGATAATTTTGTCCGCGCAGAATACTTCCTTGGCGCGATAAATGGATTCATAGGTAGAAAAACCGGCATGATCCATAAACACATCTTCAGAAGCGATTCCTGCATCCACAGCATAATGCTTCATAGAGTCTACTTCATCATATTCTTCCGTCCCGTGATCGCCGCTCATCAGAAGCTTCGGCGCTGCGCCCAGATTATAAAGCGCAACACCCCGACGCAGCCGGTCCTCCAGCATGGCACTGGGGGTACCGTCGTCATAGACTTTGCAGCCCAGCACCACGATGCAGTCCACATCCGAAAGTGCTGCCGCCTGTTCTTCGGTCAGAATGTGATCGCGCACACTGTATCTGACCCACGCATCGATGCCGAACACCAGTCCCGCCCCCAAAACACCCAGAGCAAAGATCACGATCAGCGTTATTTTCAAACCTTTGGGGAATTTTACTTTTTCTTTCTGTTTCATCTCTTTCTCCATTGGTCGGTTACAGAGCTTCTATTTCCTCCAGCCAGATCGTTGCGCTGGCATCACTGGGCATATGCCAGTCGCCCCGGGGGCCAAGCCCCACGGTTCCTACCTTAACGCCGTCAGGCATGCAGTTGCGCTTGAACTGCTGGGTAAAGAACCGGCGGTAGAAATTTTTCAGCCACTTTTTAATGGTCTCCCCGTCAAAATCGTTGCAGAATGCCCGGCAGGCAAGGGTATAGATCTTGGTGGGAGTAAAGCCAAAGCGAAGCACATGATAAAGGAAGAAATCGTGCAGCGCATAAGGGCCAACCAGATCCTCTGTCTGCTGGCTGATCTTGCCCTCGGCATCCGGCGGCAGCAGTTCGGGGCTGATAGGCGTATCCAGAATATCCGTCAGCACCGCCTTGGAAGCAGCAAAATGGGGCTCTTCGGAGACGGTTTCAATGATCCAGCGGATCAGCGTCTTGGGCACCGTGCCGTTCACGCCGTACATACTCATATGGTCACCATTGTAGGTACACCAACCCAACGCCAGTTCAGAAAGATCTCCCGTACCCACCACGATGCCGTTTACGGTGCTGGCGTAGTCCATCAGAATCTGGGTGCGCTCTCGGGCCTGAGAATTTTCATAGGTGCCGTTGTGGACGGAAGCATCGTGACCGATGTCCCCGAAATGCCCCGTTACTGCGTTTTTGATGCTGATCTCCTTGGCATTGATACCCAGCGTCCGCATCAGTTCCCATGCGTTCTGATAGGTGCGGTCGGAAGTACCGAAACAGGGCATGGTCACGCCGTATACATCCGTTGCAGGCCGGCCAAGCTGACGCATGGCTTCCACCGCCACCAGCAGCGCCAATGTGGAATCCAATCCGCCGGAGATACCGATGACCGCGTTGCTGCCAATGGTTGCCAGCCGCTGCTTAAGGCCTGTGACCTGCAGCTGGAAGATCTCCCGGCAGCGTAAGCTCCGTTTTTCTTTCTCAGAGGGGACAAAGGCAAGCTTGCGCAGAGGGTATAGGCTGCCATCGGAACGAAGGCTGCCGCTACCCAGCATCGGCTCAATCAGGTATTCGCGGGAACCGAATTTCGTGGCAGCATAACGGAAGGTGCTGTTTTTCAGCCGATCCGCCTTAACACGCCCCAGATCGCAGTCCCGCACAAGCAGATAATCCGTATCCGCAACATTGCCGTTCTGGCAGAGGATCCGTCCGTTTTCCGCGATAACGCTGTGACCGGAATACACCAGATCCGAGGTGGATTCCGTATAGCCCGCGGAGCAGTAAGCATAAATGCAGTTGCAGGCAGATGACTGGTGCTTCACGAGGTCATTTCTGGCTTCCCGCTTGCCGGCAAGCTCATTGGCAGCAGACAGATTCACGATCACATTGGCGCCGTTCAGCGCAAGCAGTGACGACGCCGGAATGGGCGCATTCAGATCCTCGCAGATCTCGACACCCAGAACCGCTCCCTCGCCCAGTTCGATCAGCAGATCCGTGCCCAGCGAGCAGTAGCCCAGTTCTTCATAGCCAAATACATCCAGCCCTGCCGCGGTCTCCTGCAGATCGTCACCGGAAATAAACCACCGGCCCTCATTACCGGAAAGGTAGGTCTTGGGAACGATCCCCCGGATGCCGCCGCCCGACAGCACCACCGCGCAGTTGAGAAGCTTTGCATTCAGCCGCACGGGCATACCCACAACAACGGTCATCTGCGAATGCTCTGCCGTGCAGGCAGCGATTTTCCGCAATCCATCCTTTGCCGCATTCCACAGCGCATCCTGCAGGAACAGATCGCCGCAGGTATAGCCGGTCAGCGCCAACTCGGGAAATACCAGCAGATCCACATTCTGCGCATCCGCCTTTTCAATATAACGACAGATATCCTCTGCATTTTTACGGACATCGCCCACTTTTACCGCAGGCACGGCGCAGGCAATGCGAATAAAATCCAACATACGGATCCCTCCAGCATTTATTTCTCTCATTTTACCACATTCTTCCCGGTTTGCCAAGGAAGAATACACTTGGTTCTCAACCGAACGCCCCATCCACTTCCTTCAGGAGTTCCCGGATCTGCAGATTCTGGGGACATACGGCTTCACACTGACCGCAGCCCACACAGCAGGAAGCATCGGCCGTCAATTCCCCATATGCCTTCTCCGGCTCACCCTCTCCCGCAAGCTTTTGATTCATGCAGGCAAATACATCGGGAATAGAGATCCCCGCCGGGCAGCCGTCCACGCAGTACCGGCAGGCCGTACAGGGGATCCGGTGCTGCGCCTGATAGATCGTGCGGACACGGGAGATGATCTCCTGCTCCCCATCCGACAGGGGCTTAAAATTTTTCATAAAACCAATGTTGTCCGCAACCTGTTCTTCATTGCTCATTCCGGAGAGCACCATAGCCACCCCATCAAAGCCTGCGGCGTAGCGGATAGCATAGCTGGCAGGAGAACCCTCGGTCAGTAGCTCCAGCGCATTCTGCGGCAGATTTACAAGGCTTCCGCCCTTGACAGGTTCCATAACAAGCACCGGCTTGCCGTATTTGCGGCAGATCTCATAGCATCTGCGGCTCTGGACCCGGGAATCATTGTAGTCCACATAGTTAAACTGGAGCTGAACGAACTCCATGTCCGGCACATCCTGCAGGATCTGCTCCAGCGCTTCCGGCGTATCATGGAAGGAAAAGCCCACATGGCGGATCTTGCCCTCCGATTTCAGCTTGCGGACCACATCATAAACACCCATTTCCGAAAACTTCCGGTGTCTGGCGGCGCTCATGGCATGCATCAAATAAAAGTCAAAATAAGTAACGCCGCACAGCTCCAGCTGCAGCTGAAATAGCGGCTCGATCTCCTCCAGCGTATCAAAGCAGTAGCCTGAAAGCTTATTGGCGAGGACAAACTGAGAGCGGTCATACCGGGAAGCCACGCAGTCCCGGATCGCCGTCTCGCTTTGTCCATGGTGATAGGGATGGGCAGTATCAAAATAGTTGAATCCCGCAGCCATAAAGGCATCCACCATGCGGCAGGTAGCTTCCAGATCGATCTTTTCATCCACTTCCGGCAGGCGCATAAAGCCAAAGCCGAAATTCTTTTGTATTTCAGGGAAAAAGCGGTTCATGAGATCCCCTCCTGTCTTTTCTTTTATCATAATGCAAACAGGCGAAAATGTAAATAAAAAAGGACGGCATCGCCGTCCTTTTTTCTATTAAATTCCAGCAAGTTCCTTCAGCTTCTGAGCCAGATCCGTCTGCTCCCAAGGCCGGTCAGCAACGCCGAAATGTCCCTCCGCAGCCGTGGGGGCATAGATGGGACGGCGCAGATCCAGCTTGCGGATAATGCCCGCAGGAGTCAGATCCACAGTGGCGCGCAACAGCTCGGTCATCTTCTCATCGGAAACAAGGCCGGTGCCGTAGCTGTCCACCCGCAGGGAAACGGGCTGGGCAACGCCGATGGCGTAAGCGATCTGCACCTGCACCTGAGTAGCGAGGCCTGCGGCAACCAGATTCTTGGCCATGTAGCGGGCCATGTAAGCACCGCTGCGGTCTACTTTCGTGGGATCTTTGCCAGAGAACGCGCCGCCGCCGTGGGAGAAGTAGCCGCCGTAGGTATCCACGATGATCTTACGGCCGGTCAGGCCTGTATCGCCGTTGGGGCCGCCGATGACGAAGTTGCCGGTGGGGTTGATATGGATGTGGGCAACACTGCCAATGTCGAAGCCGTACTTTTTCAGCACAGGAGCGATGACGCCCTCCTGGATATAGCGGCGCAGCTCGGAGATCTCAAAATCCGCACTGTGCATAATGGACACAACAACCGTGTCGATGCCCACCACATTGCCATTTTCGTCATACTCAACAGAAACCTGCGTCTTGCCGTCGGCCCGGAGCAGATCATTGCTGTGGACACATTCCGTCAGCCGGTTGGCAAGGGCGCGGCTCAAGGCAACCGGCAGAGGCATCAGCTCGGGGGTCTGGGTGCAGGCACCGCCGAACATCATGCCCTGATCGCCGGCGCCGCCGACCTCATCGTTGGTGCCGAGGGCAATATCGGCAGACTGGGTATGGATGCGGCACTGGATCTCCACCGTATCGGCATCAAAGCCGTCACCGGGATACACATAGCCGATCTTGCGGATCGCTTCCCGGGCAACGGCGGCATAGTCTACCACAGCCTTGGTGGTGATCTCACCGCAGATCAGGCAGAAATCGGTGGTGACCATGGTCTCGCAGGCCACGCGGGAGCCGGGATCCTGGGCTAGGCAGGCATCGAGGATCGCATCGGAAATGGAGTCGGCGACCTTATCGGGATGGCCGTTGGTAACGCATTCGGAAGTAAACAGTCTTTTTTCCATTATTTTTGATTCCTTTCTTTGTCCTTAAAAATCAAAAACCGCACACCGAAGACCCGATGTGCGTTATATCGAATCCTCATCTTTCGTTGCCGCCGGATTTGGCACCAACATCCTTTCGGACAGGTTGCCGGGTTTCATCGGGCCGTTCCCTCCACCGCTCTTGATAAGGCTGTATGCAGTTCGCATATATTCTACAAATTTTTTAGGATTTGTCAAGGCCTTTTTCTAATTTTTCGCAATTTTATTTACAATTCTGTGATAGACTTTTTTCAGAAATACTGATAGAATGAAAAGAACATTACCAAGGAGTTGAGGTTGTTGAAAAACTTGCGCCAGCGCTTTGAGCGCTTCTGCTTTAAAAACCGGGATAAGGGCATTCCCAATCTGATGTTATACATCTCTCTGGGCACGGCTCTGGTGTACCTGTTCACCCAGTTTTCCGGAAATCTCTTTCTTTACAGTCTCCTGTGTTTCGACCGGGAACTGATCCTGCAGGGGCAGGTCTGGCGGCTGATCTCCTATCCGCTGACTTATATGACCGGCAATCTCCTGCTGACAGCCATCAGCCTGTTCTGCTACTATTCCATCGGCCGGGCCATGGAAAATCTCTGGGGCACGCTGCGGTTTAACCTGTTTTATTTATCCGGCGTGCTGATGATGGACATTTACTGCATGATCTTTGGCGGCACCGCGGATGTATACTATCTGAACCTGAGCCTGTTCCTCAGCTATGCCACCATGTTCCCGGATGCCCATTTTCTGCTGTTTTTCATCATCCCCGTTAAAGCATGGATCTTCGCGCTGCTGGATCTGATCCTGGTGCTCTTCGGCCTGATCACCTATCCCTTCCCCCACAATTTGTTCTCCGTTATTTCTCTTGCCAACTATTTCCTGTTCTTCGGCAAGGATGTGCTGAATGTGATCCCCTTAAGCTGGCGGATCAACGCCAAGCGGCTGTTTAAGAAAAAGCCCAAGGGCGCAAAGGTCGTCCCCTTCCCCAATGCCGGCTCCTATGAAGCCACCACCGCAGCAGTGAAAGAACCCTACACCCACCGCTGCACCGTCTGCGGTCGGACGGATGTGAGCGATCCGGAGCTGGAATTCCGCTACTGCTCCCGCTGCAAGGGCTACCACTGCTACTGCATTGAGCACATTAATAATCACGAGCATATTGTAGAATAAAATTTGGGCGCGCTGCCAAAGCAGCGCGCCCTTGTTTTGTATTATTTAATATTTTCGTCACAGTTTGCTATGATCAGCTTTGCGCATTGGATCTGGTCGTATATGTCATAGCCATCCAGCACAGAAAGCTCCGCAACAAGTTCGTTCATACTCTCCTTGATCTGCAGTCTTTCTTCCTGCGTGGCAGCCACTACAGATACAGGCCATTGTGCATTAAACTCCCAGTTTTCTTCCGGTGTCAGTGCCATAGCCGCTGTAAACGATTTGGGATCCGCCATACAGTATCGCTTAAGCCAATCTGCGCAGCTTTCCGCAAACGCTCCGTCGGAATACAGAGCCATATCAAACAGCAGCGCATAGTCCTGGGCACCCGGTGTCCGGGATAAGAAATTACCAAGCCCGCTGTTAAACGCCATCCGGTAAATGACCCGCTTTTCTTCCTCCGACTGCACCTTTGGGAGCATTTCACGAATCGTTTGATTGTATGCCGCATAACGGGGATGCGTATACTTTATTCTTGACGCAAAAATGTGCATAACTCCTGTCTGACTTCGCTGTTGTTTTGCAAGGCTGTCGGCAAACAGCACCGGATCCTCGAGAAATGTTCCCAGCAGTGGCAGCAGGAGCTCATCCTTCCGCTGCTCTTTCAAATTACCGTTTGCTGCTTCCTGAAACAACGCATTCAACTGGGCAGCATCGACCGCATACGGGCGGAAGGGTTCTGCCAGCACATTCGAGAGGATCCGGTAGCCGTCGCCGTTGGGCTTTAGGGTAATCACATATTCTTCTTCATAATATTCTCCCTTGTAGCGCACAAGCACCGTTCCGTCATTGGTCCGGTCTACCGAAAGCGCCGTGAAATTCTGCACGCCGAGCCATCCCGTGTGCATACAGTAGTAGCAGTCGGTGGATTCCAGATATACAAGGCCACTGAAAGCCTCCGGCTCCATATCTGCCAATGTAATCCCGAAATACTCCGTTAGCACCTCATTCATTTTATATGTCGGCAGACGGAACAAGTCATAGTTGATATCGAAACCCTGACGATCCTTCAGCTGTTCCCATTCCTGGTCTGTGGGTTTTTTCGGTTCATCTTTAAAACCGTTGTAGAAGAAGCTGAGAAGACTCATTTCTTTGGGTGATTCGTACTCGCAAGCGATTGCCCGGTTGTACCAGCTTTGCAGATCTCTGAACAGTTCATTGTACACTTCCCACTCGGTCGGTGTGGTAGGTTCCGGCGGCTCTGTAGGATTCAATATATCCTCAACCAGTTTATGGGACAGAATGTGACAGACCCCCGCGTAGACCTTTACCTGAATCTCAAAAACCATAGGACGGGGATTGAAGCTAAACTCGGGAACAAATACACTTTTCTCGTAAAGCACACGGTAAACACCCCCGCCAGACTCTTCGACACTCTGGATCGTAAAGTCTGTTACCGTACGATCATACAGTGTCCAGAAGCACCAGGAATCGATGCTCGTCACATATTTCATTCCCTCAAAGGCGGAGCTGTCCATATCCGCCACAGTTATACCGAAGACTTCCGTAAGCACCTCATTCATCTTGCTGACCGGCAGTTTCACCAGCGTATAGACATAGTGGTAATCCGGCAT
>JAZNGJ010000131.1:0-69198 GCA_045576415.1 Faecousia sp.
AAGGAGGTAAAATGATATGTCAAACCAAACAGAAAAAATCACAGCATTATATTGCAGACTCTCTCAGGAAGATGAGAACAAGGGCGACAGCAACAGTATACAAAATCAAAGAGCCATTCTTGAAAAGTACGCCAAGGACAACGGCTTTGAGAATATCCAAATCTTCGTAGACGACGGATACTCAGGTGTCAGCTTTAACCGACCGGACTTTCAAAGACTCCTCGAAATGATGGAGCAAGGTAAGGTGGCAACGCTCATCACCAAAGATCTCTCCCGCCTCGGCAGAAACTATATCGAAGTCGGTAACTATACCGAGATGCTGTTCCCGAGATGGAACGTGCGGTATATCGCCGTCAACGACAATTACGATTCGCTTTACAGCGAAGGCAACGAGTTCGCTCCATTCAAGAATCTCTTCAATGAATGGTTCGCAAGGGATACGAGCAAGAAGATCCGTGCCGTTGTAAAAGCCAAAGCAGAACGCGGTGAACGTGTCAGCACACAGATCCCGTATGGCTACAAGAAAGATCCCGACGTAAAAGGACATCTGCTGATTGATGAAGAAACCGCTCCAATTGTGAGAAGGATATTCGAACTGTGCGCACAAGGAATGGGGCCTACGAATATCGGAAATGTTTTAAGTAAAGATATGGTATTTAAGCCGACGTTTTATCGGTATCACCGACAAGGTGTCTATGGAACCATAACGGATACTGATAAACCATACGGATGGACTTCTGAAACTGTATCAGACATCTTAAGAAATGAAGTATATCTCGGACACACAATCAATTGCAGAACCCGTGTCATATCCTACAAGGACAAACGGCAAGTTGACGTTCCAAAGAGCGAACAGTACCGATTCGAGAACACTCACGAAGCAATCATTGACCAAGAGACGTGGGACGCGGTTCAAAAGGTTCGTGAAGGAAAACGCCGCCGCAACAATATGGGTGAGCTTGACAAATACAGCGGTCTTCTGTACTGTGCCGACTGCGGTTCAAAGCTGTACTTTGTTCGGGGAAAATCCATCAAGCCGAGTGATTACAACTTTATATGCAGCCGATACCGCAAACACATCGGAGAGCAACTATGTACCGCACACCGAATTCGTGAAGTCGCCCTCGATGAGATCATTCTGGAAGAGATTCGCCGAATCACTTACTATGCACGTACCAAGACTCGCGAGTTTGTAGAGTTCATAAACAAGAAAAGCTCCTCAGAAAACCGAAGAGAGCTTACCGCAAAAACGAATGAACTTGCCAAATTGGAGAAACGTAACGCGGAGCTGAACACCTTATTCAAAAGACTTTACGAGGATAATGTTCTCGGTAAAATCACAAACGAACAGTTCCGTATGTTATCCGATGGTTACAACGCAGAGCAAAGAACGATAGCGGACCAGATTCCAATCCTGCAAAAGCAGATTGAAGATCTGAAAGCTTCCTCAACCAACGTGGAACGCTTTGTAACGATCTCAAATAAATACACCGACTTGCAAGATTTAACGCCAGAGATTCTGCGAACTTTCGTAGACAAGATCGTAATTCACGAGCGAACCGAAAAATGGGCGAAAACAGCAGAACAACAGATCGACATCTACTTTCGATACGTTGGATGCATTGTTACCAATCCTACAAATTAAAGCAAAAGGAAAGGACGGACAGCCTAAACTGTCCGTCCAACTCCAAGACACCGCCTTACGCAAGATATCCCTATGACAACTTGCGTTTTCGGCTGCTGTTTTCCTTTACTCTGCTGTAAACATATTCAGCAATGCATCCGTTGTATCCTCCCCGTAGCTTGCTACCGTCACCAGGCCAAAGTAGCTTCCAACCTTGATGCAAACGAGCTTTTCATAGAAATCCACACCGGAGAGCACGCCATGGACCCGCACTCCCGCATGCTCCGCGCCGGCAAATTGCACAGTCGTTGCCTCCGCTGTGACATTGGTCAGGCCCATGCTCTGCAGTGCGGCAGGCAGCTGCTCCACGGAAAGGTCTATATAGGTCTTTTCGTTCAGCAGAACGCCGTTAATGACGCCGATATTCTCCAGCACCACATTCATGGAACGCAGGCCGCCCTCTGCCGTAGCGTAAAAAAGATGAGCCACATTGGACTTCTTCAGCTGCTCCACCAGATCCGCGTCCGTCATGGTATCCAGCACCAGTCCGTTGAGCTGGGCCAGCTCGGCATCGGAATAGACGGTCCATTCAGAGCCAACCTCGCAGCGGATGCCCAGAAAATCATTGGTGTATACGCCATCAGCAAAATTACCCAGCTGGGGATCTTTTTCTGCCGGCTGCGTTACTATCGGAGCAGTGGTAGTCGGGGGTACGGTATTAACAGAAGTTTCCGGCTCCTTCTGGCTGCAGGCACACAGGCAAAGGAGCATGGTCAGCGCAAGAATTGCAGATAACAAACGATTCATGGTACATTTCTCCTTTCTTTTGGGTCATTTTATCACAAGCCTATCCAAAAAGCAACAGGACCGCCCTCCGGCGGCCCTGAAATGCTTTACTTTGCCAATTCTCTTTCCTTATCCAGCTTGGTGTTGCGGAAATAGAGGAGCATATCAATGGAGATCATGATGAAGTTAAAGAAATAGAATGCCCAGCCCAGGAAGAAGATCCAGCTGCTGCTGCCGTTGGCAAACATGATAAAATTCTTGGCAATGCCGAAAATGTAGCCGATCCAGATGAAGATCTCAAACTGCAAAGACTTACCCTTGGCAGTGCGGGATTTCCAGGACTTATAGACGGACAGGGGCCAGCTCAGGCCGAAGCAGATGATCATAATGGTTTCAAACGCGGTTGCAATGGGTGGCATAATGGTTCTCTTCCTTTCTTATTTGCGGCTGGCAAGGTATTCTGCACGGCCGGATTCATATAGGTTATTGCCCATGCTGTCGATGATGACCACCAAAGGCATATCCTCCACATAAAGCTTGCGCAGAGCTTCGGCACCCAGATCCTCATAAGCGATCAGCTCGCACTTTTTGATGCACTTGGCAAGCAGTGCGCCGGCACCGCCGATGGCGCCAAAATACACGCCGCTGTAGCGCTTCATAGCTTCTACTACTTCGGGAAGCCGTGCGCCCTTGCCGATCATACCTCTTGCGCCCACCGACATCATGGTAGGCGCGTAGGCATCCATTCGGCCGGAAGTAGTGGGGCCGGCAGAGCCGATGACCTGACCTGGCTTGGCAGGGGTGGGGCCAACATAGTAGATTGTAGCATCTTTCGGATCAAATGGCAAGCTTTCTCCGCGGGAAAGTGCTTCGCACATCCGCTTGTGGCCCGCATCCCGGGATGTATAAATGGTACCGGTCAGCAGAACAGTGTCGCCGGCTGTCAAAGTCCTTGCCAGTTCTTCGGTCAAGGGCAGAGTAATCCGCTTTTCCATTTACAGCACCTCCGTCTTATGCCGGGTCACATGGCAGTTGATATTGATGGCGCAGGGCATACCGGCGATATGGGTGGGCAGCACCTCAATATTCAGACCGATGGCGGTAGTTCTGCCGCCGAAGCCCTGAGGGCCGATGCCGAGGGCATTGACCTTTTCCAGCATCTCGTCTTCCAGCTCTGCATAGTAAGGATCTTCATTATGGGTATCCAGCGGACGCATGATGGCCTTCTTGGCAAGCAGTGCGGCCTTATCAAAGGTGCCGCCGATGCCAACGCCGATGACCATGGGTGGGCAGGGGTTGGGGCCGGCGTTTTCCACCGTCTCCAAAATAAAATCCTTGATGCCCTGCAAGCCGGCAGAGGGCTTGAACATCCGAATGGCGCTCATATTCTCACTGCCGAAGCCCTTGGGGCCCACGGTGATCTTCACATTCTCACCGGGAACGATCTCGGTATAGATCATTGCAGGCGTATTATCGCCGGTGTTTCCCCGGCGGACGGGATCTTTTACGACAGACTTACGCAGATAACCATTGGCATAACCACGGCGGACACCCTCGTTAACAGCTTCCGTCAAGTCGCCGCCGGCAAGATGCACATCCTGTCCGATCTCCAAAAACACGCAGGCCATGCCCGTATCCTGGCAGATGGGCACATTCTCCCGATCCGCGATGTTATAATTCTCAATGATATTGCCCAGAACGCCCTGCGCGATGACGCCGTCCTCGCAGGCGCGGCAATTCTCGATGGCGCACTTAACATCCTTCGGCAGGTGGGTATTGGCTTCGATGCACAGCCGTTCCACCGCATCGGTGATGGCGCTTACCTGAATTTCTCTCATAACTGACCCTCCTTACCGCTCATGACGGGCGTACTTGGGCAGCAGCAGCGGGGAAACGCCCTGCTCAGCCGCACCGGATTCTTCCAGCATCTTAGCATATTTGTAAATGTGTGTCAAACCGGGCTTGCCCAGCACAACTTCCTTTGCCTTGGCGGCAGCAGCCTTGCCGGCATTGCGGCCAAAGACGATGATATCCAGCAAAGAATTGCCCATCAGGCGGTTACGGCCGTGGATGCCGCCCACAGCCTCACCAGCAACCAGCAGATTGGGGATGGCCTTGGTAAAGCCGGCGCCGCCGATCTCCAGTCCACCGTTTTGATAGTGCAGCGTGGGATATACCAGAATAGGCTGCTTGCGCATATCGATACCGTAGTTCATGTACATCCGCAGCATGGCGGGGATCCGCTTTTCGATGGTGCCCTCGCCGTGAAGCTCCTCGATCATGGGGGTATCCAGCCAAACACCGCTGCCCAGAGGCGTATCTACACCCTTGCCGTCGGCACATTCGCGAATGATGGCAGATGCCGAAACATCTCTTGTTTCCAGAGGATGCGCATAAGCCTCGCCATCCTTGTTAACCAGCATAGCACCGATGGAGCGCACCTTTTCGGTGACCAGCGCGCCATAGATCTGGCTGGGGAAAATGGCACCGGTGGGGTGATACTGGATGGTATCCTGATACAGCAGGGGCGCGCCTGCCCGGTAGCCCAAAATCAGGCCGTCGGCGGTAGCGCCGTAGTGATTGGAGGTGGGGAAATTCTGATAATGGAGCCGTCCTGCGCCGCCGGTGGCGATAATGACAGTCTTTGCCCGGGCAACCAGATAGTCGCCGGTTTCCATATTCAGCAGGACCGAGCCGGCGGTCTGTCCCTTTTCGTCCATCAGCAGTTCCACTGCGGAAGTAAACTCCACAACGGGGATGCCCCGGTTGATGACCTCGTCCCGAACGGTACGCATGATCTCCGCGCCGGAATAGTCCTTGCAGGCGTGCATGCGCTTGCGGGAAGTGCCGCCGCCGTGGGTGGTGACCATATCACCGTTTTCATCCTTATCAAACATAACGCCCAGCTTATTGAGCCACGCTATGGCATCCGGAGCTTCCATCACCAGCCTCCTTAGCAGCTCCGGACGGGCAGCGAAGTGACCGCCGCCGAAAGCGTCCAGATAGTGCTGCACGGGAGAGTCGTTTTCCTTGTCGGCAGCCTGAATGCCGCCCTCTGCCATCATGGTGTTGGCATCGCCGATGCGAAGCTTGGTGACCACCATCACATTGGCGCCGGCCTCATGGGCTTCGATGGCTGCGGAAGCGCCGGCACCGCCGCCGCCGATGACCAGCACATCCACATCATAGTCGATCTTCTCAAGGTCAACATTCTCATTCAGCAGGCGGCTGTTGGAGTGAAGCAGCTTTACCAGCTCCACAGGGGCTTTCTCGCCCTTATTGGGGCCTATCTTGATCTCCATGAAGCCTTCCGCCCGGTAGTCAGGATGGTAGGCCTTCAGCAGTTCTTCTTTTTCCTCCGCGGTCATCCGGCGGGGCTCCACGCCCATGCGCGCAGCTCGGGTGGCTTCCACTTTTTTAATGGATTCCAGCATAGATTCCGTATACATGGTGTCCCCTCCTTATTTTTCGATATCCCGGTGGTTGTAAAGTTCCTGCATTTCGGAGATAGGCTTTTGCATGACCGCTTCGATGAGTTCATCGTAAGCGCCGCTGTTGATCTCCGCCACACGCTCTGTCAGATGCTTGGATTCCGGGGCGATGTACTTGCCCACCAAGCGTCTTGCCAGCAGACCCACCATGGGATGGGAGATCCCCGCAGGGCATCTTACCGAGCAGCAGCCGCAGCTGACACAGTCGAAAGACTCCTCAGCGCACTTTTCCAGCTCGCCACGCTGGGCGTAGGCGATGTACTGCATAACATTCAGGCTCTGGGTGCAGGCCTTGGTGCAGGCATTGCAGCCGATGCAGGCGTAAATCTCGGGATACAGCTCCATCATCACCCGCTGGTCGGCCTTTAGCTCCTCGAGGGAGTAAGTCCGCTTATCCGTGGGGAAGAAGGGAATGGACGCCACATACATTCCTTCCTGCACCTGGGTCTGGCAGGCAAGGCAGGTCTTCAGCTCATTCTTTCCCTTGATGCGGTAGATGGTTGCGCAGGCACCGCAGAAGCCGTGACGGCAGCCACAGCCACGGGTAAGGGTGTAACCGGCATATTCCATGGCAGTCATGATGGTCAAATCGGCAGGAACGGAATATTTCTTGCCGAAAAAGTAGACATTTACCATATTTTCCATTGGCGTTTGTCCTTTCTCAGTACTCATTGGGTAGTTCATCTACCTGATCAAAGCGGAATACGGGGCCGTCCTTGCAGACATACTTGGTGCCGATATTGCACCGGCCGCACTTGCCCACGCCGCACTTCATACGAAGCTCCAGCGTGGTATACACCTGCTCCTTGGAAAAGCCCAGCTCCTGCAATCCTTGCAGGCAGAACTTGATCATAATGGGAGGTCCGCAGAGCAGCGCCACCTTATCGGTATCGAAGCCGATCTCCTTAAGATAGGCAGGAACGAATCCCACATGGCCGTCCCAGCCCTCTTGCGGCCGGTCGATGGTCAAATACACATTAACGCCCTCGGTCTTGCTCCAGACCTCTTCGATCTCCTTGCGCTGCACCAGATCATCGGCAGAGCGGGAGCCGTATAGGATATCCACAGTGCCGTAATTTTCCCGATTATGGAGCACATAGTTGATGACAGAGCGCAGCGGTGCAAGGCCGATACCGCCGGCGATGAACAGCAGATTCTTGCCCTTCAGTTCCGTCTCCACGGGAAAATGGTTGCCATAGGGTCCGCGAACCATGATCTCACTGCCAGGCTCCAGGGTGTGCAGGTGATCCGTCAGAACGCCGCAGCGCTTGATGGAAAATTCCTGATACTCCCGATTGGTAGGAGATGAGGTTATGGAGAACATGGCCTCGCCCACACCGGGCACGCAGACCATAGCGCACTGACCCGGCATATGCTCAAAGAGCTTGCCGCCCCCGGGAGCGTCCACCCGGAAGGTCTTGACATCGGGGGTCTCCTCCCGAATGTCGGTAACGATGCCCACCTGTGGGATCAGGGTGTCCCGCATAAAGCCGGGATTGTACTTACATTCATGCATTGCTTCCGGCATGGTCAGTCCTCCTTTCCGAAGGCCTTGATGACCTTGACGATGTTTAAGTGGCTGGGGCATTTCTCCACGCACCGGCCGCAGCCCACGCAGGAGAACATTCCGCCATTATTGGCGGGGAAATAGGCCAGCTTGTGCATAAAGCGCTGGCGGAACCGCTGCATCTGACTGGTGCGGTTATTACCGTGAGCCATCATGGTAAAATCAGAGTACATACAGCTGTCCCAGCAGCGGTAGCGCTGGACGCCATTGCCCGTATTGTAATCCTTAATGTCGTAGCACTGGCAGGTGGGGCAGACGAAAGTGCAGGTGCCGCAGGCAAGGCAGGGGGCATACAGCTGCTCCCAAAGAGGAGAATCGAAATTCTTCTCGGCAGCGTCAGCGCCCCATTTGGAAAGATCCAGATCCTTCAGCGGCAGCTTTTCGCAGACAGCGCGGATGGAAGTTTTGGCTTCCTCCACGGCAGTTTCTTCGCAGCTTTCCAGCAGGTCTGCTACCTGCGCAGTCAGAGCTTCGCCCTTTTCGGTCTTGCTCTGCCAGTAGAGGTATTCGCCGGAGAGCCAAGTGGTAACATCGCCCTCGGGCTCAGCGCAATCAATGCCGAATACGCCGCAGAAGCAGCTTGTTTCGGGGCGGCCACAGGCAAGGGATACCAGAATGCCATGTTCTCTTCTTGCAGCGTAGTAGCTGTCCACGGGGTCGGAAAGAAACACCTGATCCAGCACGGCAATACCGCGAACATCGCAGCCGCGAATGCCGAAGACTACAAAGGGCGCATTGCACCGTTCTTCTGCTTCGATGCAGAGCTTTCCGTCCATCTTACCGCAGGTATAGAGATTTTCACTCTGGGGGAAGAAAGCATCCTTGGGCGAACGGACAGTTTTCAAGGTGTCAATGTCCACCTCGGCAGTTTCCGTCCACTGGGCGAAATTGGTCTTTCCGGCGGACTTTATTGGCAGAAACAGGTCGTTTTTAGCCGCGATGGCAGCATACAGACGGGGTAAATCACATTTTTTGATTCGAAGCATATTTTTACCCCCTCCCAACGCCGGGTTCGGCATCGTCTTGGCGGAAGCTGGTCAGCGGCGCGTCGGAAGTAAGGTCGCTGCCTGCCTGATACTCACCATAAAGGGCGTTGATGTCCTTGATAAACTTCCGGTTGAACAAATGCAGCGGAATTCCCTGGGGGCAGACACGGCTGCACTCACCGCAATCGGTACACCGGCCCGCCTCATGGAAGGCGCGGATGATATGGAACATCTTTTCCTCAAAGGAGGTGGTGTTTGCCTTCTGGGCGCTGTCGAATTTTGTACTGTCGAATACGCACTTGCGGCAGGAGCAGGCGGGGCAGACATTGCGGCAGGCATTGCAGCGGATGCACTTAGAAAGCTCGCTCTGGAAGAACGCAAACTTTTCCTCCGGGCTCATGGCTTCGATGCGCGCCACCTCGGCAAACCGGTCGGCATCCACAGTATCGGCAGACTCGCCCAGCAGTTCGTCATAAACCACATGGGTCTTGCCCTTGCAGACATGGCACCGCTCCAGCATGGCATCCTTATAAGGAATGCTTTCCGTGCCGTAGAGGGTCTCCACGGTCAGATTTTCGCTGCAATCGGGATAAGCAGCACCCTTCACATCCAGAATGCCGTCAAGGGGGATCTTGGAAACACTCAGCTTGCCCTTACAGCCAACGCCGATGATGTAGGCCTTTTCCCGATCCACACGGTGCTCCCGTAGGAGCTGATTGTAGCTGTAAGTATCGCAGGGCTTGAGAAATACAAGGGTCTTGCCCTCTTTCTTCCCTGCCTCGATCATATATTTGCTGAGATTCGCGCCGCAGAAGCCGTCGTAGACGAATTCCGAAAGGCTTTCGGCAGTTTCAAAGAAAGCAGGCTCGCTGTCCCATGCGTTTTCGCCCTTTTTCCAGCCGAGAACACGATTCACTTCGCCGCTTTGGAGCAATTCTTTTGCTCGATTGATCAATTCTTGCATCGCAGATCCCCCAATCTGACGCTGGGCCCCAGCGCCTTGACTTTGGACGCAAAGCTATTCATGGTTTCCGAGAACTTCACGCCCTCGGCAGCGGATACCCACTCCACTCTGGTTCTGCCGTCCTCCACGCCCAGATAGTCAAGCATCGAGAAAAGCAATGTCATTCTCCGGCGGGCATAGTAGTTGCCGGTGGAATAATGGCAGTCACCGGGATGGCAGCCGCACATAATCACGCCGTCAGCGCCCTTTTCAAAGGCCCGCAGGATGAACATGGGATTGACCCGGCAGGAGCAGGGCACCTTGATGATCTTCACATCCGCGGGATAGCTGAGCCTGCTGGAGCCGGCAAGGTCCGCGCCTGCATAGCTGCACCAGTTGCAGCAGAAGGCCACGATGGTGGGTCTCCAATTTTCATTTACAGTCTGCATATGGCATCCACCTCCGCGATGAGTTGTCTATTGCTGAAGCCCTGCAGATCCATAGCGCCGCTGGGACAGGTGACAGTGCAGGCACCGCAGCCTTGGCACAGGGCGGAATTTACATGCGCGATGCGCCGCTCTTCCCGGATGCCGTGGTCATTGACCAAGCGGGTCTCATAGGAAATAGCGCCGTAGGGACAAACATTTGCGCACTGGCTGCAGCCGTTGCACAAAAGCTCATCAGAATGGGCGGTGCAGGGATTGGTTTTCAGCTTATCCTTTGCCAAAAGTCCGATGACCTTGACGGCTGCCGCGCCGGCCTGGGCAACTGTCTCGGGAATGTCCTTAGGGCCTTGGCACACACCGGACAGGAATACGCCTGCCGTGGGAGATTCCACAGGCCGCAGCTTGGGATGAGCCTCGGTAAGGAAATTGTTGGTATCAATGGAAGCGGTGAGCATGGTAGCAATCTTGCGCACATCGGGGTTGGGCTCGATGGCGGTGGCCAGCACCACCATATCCGCTTTCTTGAGGATCTGCTTCTGATCCAGCAGGTCTACGCCGTGGACAAGCAGGCTGCCGTCGGGTTGGGGCGCAACTTTGCCCACCTGACCCTTGATGTAATTAACGCCGTAACCCTCCACCGCCCGACGGTAGAATTCGACAAAATTCTTGCCGGGGGTACGGACATCGATGTAGAATACCGTCACATTCACATCGGGATACTTATCCCTTATCAGCATGGCATGCTTGGCGGTATACATGCAGCAGATCTTGGAGCAGTAGGGCTTGCCCCGATCGTCGGAGCAACGGCTACCCACGCACTGGATGAACACGATCTCCTTGGGGGCTTTGCCGTCGGAAAGCCGCTCCAGGTGGCCCTTGGTGGGACCGGCAGCGTTCATAATACGCTCCAGTTCCAGAGAAGTAATGACATCCTTGCTGAGTCCGTAGGCATACTCGCCGTATTTATCCAGCTTAATGGTATCAAAACCGGTGGCTACCACAATGGCGCCATACTCCCGGGTGATGATCTCGTCCTTCTGGGTATAGTCGATAGCGCCCACCTGGCAGAACTTTTCGCAGATGCCGCACTTGCCGGTTTTCAGCTTGATGCAGCTTGCCGCATCGATCACGGGCACATTGGGAATGGCCTGGGCAAAGGGGGTATAAATAGCGGTACGGGTATTTAAGCCCCGGTTGAATTCATTCAGTGGCTTCTTGGAGGGGCACTTTTCCTGGCAGACACCGCAGCCGGTGCACTTATCCAGATCCACATAGCGGGCTTTTTTCCGGATATCCACCGTAAAGTTGCCCACGAAGCCGGAGACCTTCTCCACTTCGCTATAGGTATGGATGGTGATATTTTCATGGGCTGCCGCTTCCACCATCTTGGGTGTCAGGATACAGGCGGAGCAGTCAAGGGTCGGGAAAGTCTTATCCAGCTGGGCCATACGGCCGCCGATGGAGGGGGTCTTTTCCACGATGTCTACTGGATAGCCTGCATCGGCAATGTCGATGGCGGTCTGGATGCCGGCAATGCCGCCGCCAATGACCAGCGCCCGCTTGGTGACCTTGCTTTCACCGGCCAGCAACGGCGCATTCAGATGCACCTTGGCAACGGCAGCGCGCATGAGGATGACCGCCTTTTCGGTGGCCTCTGCCATGTCCTTGTGGATCCAGGAGCAATGCTCCCGGATATTGGCGATCTCCACCAGATAAGGATTCAAGCCTGCCCGCTCTGCCGCCTTGCGGAAGGTAGCTTCGTGCATACGGGGAGAGCAGGAGCAGACCACGATGCCACTGAGGTTCTTTTCCTTCACCGCGGCAGCAATTCTCTGCTGACCTGCTTCACTGCACATATAAGGATAATCTTCCGCGTGGACAACGCCCTGCTCTAAAAGCGCCATCTCCACGACTTTTTTCACATCCACCGTTGCGGCAATATTACTGCCGCAATGGCAGACAAATACACCAATTCTGCGCACAGTTTCTCACCTCCGGTATTTTCTAAATGCGCTGACCAGCAGCTGCTGCGGCGTTTCTTCGTCCAGCAGCGCCGGGATCTCATCGGCAGACAGGCCTTCCTCAGACCGCTTCCGGATCACGATCTGCCGGGCGGCGTCGATGAGCTTGCCGGGCTTGACATCCCGGGGGCAGCGCTCGATGCAGGCAAAGCAGCTTAAGCACTTGTAAAGGGACTTGCTATTTGCCAATGCCTCGATGTCACCATTTTGCACATAGGATACGAACTGATGGGGCTTGATGTCCATCTCATTATAAGAGGGGCAGGATGCGGAGCATTTGCCGCACTTCATGCACTTGAGGGGGTTGACACCGCTGATTTCCTTAATTTGTTCTGCGTAGTTCATTCCGCCGCCTCCTTCACGCCCAGCGCCTCTGCCAGAAGCTCGGTGAAATACACCACCGGCAGGCCGCCATTCTGATTCAAATTGTATTTGCACAGTGGGCAGGCAGTGACCAGGCAGTCCGCGCCGAAGCCTTCGGCGCTTTGGGAAATGCGCTGGCACATTCCCTTAGAAAGATCCTTTTCCTTCAAGCTTATGTAGCCGCCGCAGCATTCATTGCGGTAGGGATACACAACAGGCTCGGCGCCCAGCGCCCGGATGAAATCCTCCAGAATGGTGGGGTTCTCCGGATCGTCAAAGGCCATCACGCCGCTGGGCCGCAGCAGCAGGCAGCCGTAGTAAGCGCCGATCTTCCTGCCAGTCAGGGGATTGACTACCTCCTTCTTAAGGTTATCAAAGCCAATCACATCCCGCAGAACTTCCAGATAGTGCAGAACCTTTGTCTCACCGCGATACGGCGTATCCAGCTGCATATAGTTGTTTGCGCGAAGCTGCATGTCGGCATTATGCTTCATGTCCTCATTGACCCGCTTGATCACATGGTGGCAGGCGGAGCAGACGGTGACCAGATCCTGCCCCTTTTCTTTGGCATCGTTCAATGCCCGGACGGAGGACAGCTTGGTGGCGATCTCGTCGCTGCCAAGGGGGTATACGCCGCCGCAGCACTGCCACGCGTCGATCTCCTCCAGCGTAAAACCCAGAGCCTCCGCGGAGGCTCTGGCGTAACGGTCAAGATCTTTAGCTTTGTTTTTCAAGGTGCAGCCGGGAAAATAGCTGTATTTCATATTCATCATTCCTCAGATATCCAGACTCTTGATAACTTCCTTCAGCGCGTCAGCACTGGCGCGGAGCTTCAGCTCCTCGTCATAGGTCAGCTTCACAGGCACCTTGCCCTTGCAGCCGTCGGGACCGATGACGGTCATGGTGCTGATGCACACATCCTCGATGCCGTACTCGCCGTGCATCATGGTAGAAACCGTGGCAACGCTGTCATAAGCCGCCACCAGTGCGTTCAGGATCTTATTGACGGATGCGGACACGGCATAGAAGGTAGCGCCCTTCTTGGCGATGATCTCGCCGCCGGATTTCTGGACATACTGGAGCGTCTCCTCGGGGTTGACCCGGTCGGTCACCACGCCCTTTTTGATCATCAGATCCTCAAACTCGCTGAGGTGGCAGCCGGAAATATCCGCCAGAGACCAGGGAATAAAGGAAGTATCGCCATGCTCGCCGTAAACATAGGCATGGATGTTCTTCTGCGCCACCTTGAAATGGTGGGAAAGATCATAACGAAGTCTTGCGGTATCCAGGATGGTGCCGGAGCCGATGATCTGGTTTTCCGGCAGGCCGGAGATTTTGGTGAACACATAGGTCATCACATCCACAGGATTGCTGACGATGACATACAGTGCCTTGGGCGCAGCCTTTACGATCTGGGGCGTGATCTCCTTGAGAATATTGACATTGGTCTGGGCAAGATCGATCCGGGTCTGGCCGGGCTTGCGGCCAATGCCGGAGGTGATGATAACGATATCGGAATCGGCAGCGTCCTCGTAATCACCTGCAATAACGGAAATGGGTTCCCGGAAGCTGGTGCCCTGAACGATGTCCATGACCTCGCCCTCGACCTTCTCCTTGTTGATGTCAATGAGCACGATCTCGGAAGCGATATCTCCCAAAGACAGGGTATAGGCAATGGTCGCGCCCACCTTTCCGGCACCGATAACGGTAACTTTTCTGCTCATGTTTCTGATCCCCTTTCCAAAAATTGTACATCGATTTTTGCTTATCGATAAAATTGTTTCGATACTTTATTATAGATATAATTATATAGAAATGTCAAGCATTGCCTGCAATTTTGCATAACAAAAAACAGACGCCAAATCCGCCTGCTTTTATATACTATGTACACCCCCACAGAATCTATTCTCCGATCCCACAAAAGGATATCTCCATAAATATTTACATTTTCAGCTTTATTTCAGCGCTTTCCGATACTATAATGTATAAAGAAAACTGCTGCGAGGGGGTATACGCATGAAGATCCTGGTCATTGAGGATGAAAAGCTGCTGGCAGATTCCATCAAAACCCTGCTGGAAAGCAAGGGCTTTGAGGTAGAGTGCGCATATGACGGGGAATCCGGAACCGAATATGCTGAACTAGGGATCTACGACCTGCTGATCCTGGATGTGATGATGCCCAAAATGGACGGGTTTCAGGTTGCCCGGGAGGTTCGATCCAAGCGCTGCACCACCCCCATCCTGATGCTGACTGCCCGTTCCGCCGTGGAAGACCGGATCCTCGGTCTAAACGCCGGTGCGGATTACTACCTGACCAAACCCTTTGATTCCCGGGAGCTGCTTGCCTGCATCAACGCCCTGCTGCGCAGAAACGGCAAGCAGATCGATGAGCTTGCCTTTGGCAATACCGCGCTGGACTTAAGTACCTGCACACTGGTCTGCGGAGGAAAAACCGCCCGGCTCAGTGCCCGGGAATTTGATGTGATGCGGTTTTTGCTGCAGAACCAGCCCCGGATATTATCCAAGGAAATGATCCTGGCCCGGGTATGGGGCTTTGAATCCAACGCCGTTGAAAATCATGTGGAGGTCTACATCGGATTTCTGCGCAAAAAGCTGAAAGCCATCGGCTCCAATGTGCAGATAGCAGCCGTACGCAGGCTTGGCTACCGTCTGGAGGTGGCAGAGCCATGATCCGGCGGTTAAAGATCAAATTCATCTGCGTTACCATGGCCATCATCACAGTCCTTTTGTGTGTGATCTTCGGCCTCATCATCCACTTCACCCAGCAGAATCTAGAAAACCAGAGCCTGCAGGCCATGCAGGCTTTGGCGTCCGGCCCTGTGATCCCCGGTAAACCCGGGGAAATGCCCCACGGGCTCCGCATTCCCTATTTCATACTGCAAGTATCCCCCACCGGGGAATCAGCCGTGATCAGCAGCAGCAATTACGATCTTTCCGATACCGAATCGCTGAAGCAGATCCTTTCCAAAGCCCTGTCCAGCAGCCGCAAAACCGGTATTTTGCCCGATTTTGGGCTGCGGTTTTTCAAGGCCAACACCCCCGCCGGTCAAAAGCTGGTCTTTGCGGATATCTCCGCAGATCAGGCTATGATCACAGATCTTGTCCGGACCTGCGTTCTCATCGGCGTGCTGAGTCTTTCTCTGTTTTTCGGCATCAGCATCCTGCTGGCCCGGTGGGCGATCCGGCCTGTGGAGCAGGCGTGGAACCAGCAGCGGCAGTTTGTTGCCGATGCATCCCATGAGCTGAAAACACCGCTGACGGTGATCATGACCAACGCGGAGCTGCTGCAGGATCCCGGGTATGATGACGCTGCCCGCAGGCAGTTTTCCGGCAGCATCCTCACCATGTCCCGCCAGATGCGTGGGCTTGTGGAGGGACTGCTGGATCTTGCCCGGGCGGACAACGGCAGCAGCGCCATGGATTTCTCCCTGCTGGATTTCAGCCAGCTGGCAGGCGATGCGGTGCTTCCTTTTGAGCCTTTGTATTTTGAGCAGGGACTGACGCTGGAAAGCAGCATAGAAAGCGGCATCCGGCTTTCCGGCAGCGCCCGGCATCTGCAGCAGGCAGTGGATATCCTGCTGGACAATGCCGCCAAGTACACCTTCCCCGGCAGCACTGTGACGGTAACCCTGAAAAAACAGGGCAGACATTGCCTGCTGGCTGTATCCAACCCCGGCGAATCCATCTCCCCTCAGGACTTAAAAAACATTTTCAAGCGGTTTTACCGCACCGACAAAGCCCGCGCCATGAACGGCAGCTACGGACTGGGCCTTTCCATCGCGGAAAGCATCGTTCGGGAGCACCGGGGCCGGATCTGGGCCCAAAGTGAAAACGGATGCAACACCTTTTTCATACAGCTTCCCTGTGAATAAACGGAAACGCCAGACCCGGCCGGGTCTGTCGTTTGGTTTCTTTCGTTATACAAAAAACTTTCGTTCCATGGTCTCCCTTGCGGGGCGGCAGATGGCAAGGAAGATCAGCATTCCGCCCAGCAGCACCAATGCCGTCAGCGGATAGAAGGACCACACCGCGAACCGGACGCCTTCGAAGGTGATGCAGAGCAAAAATTCGATCAGCGGCATAAACAGCCCCAGCACAATAAACGCGCCGCCGAACACATACAGGCTTCCCCGGCGGACATACCGCAAAAGCGTCACCACGGCTGTAACGATCAGGCAGATCCCGCTGGTCACCGGAAAGGCAAAGCTCAAAAACCACCGGCCTCCCGTGGCAAGATTGATATAAAGCAAGTAAAGCCCTACTGCTGCAAAGTCGCAGGGCACAAAGATCACCGGATTGGGTCTGCGGAACCAAAAGGGCAGCACCATGACCACATAGCTCAGCGCCAGTGCCCCGGCTACATAGCCCGACCAGGAGATTCCGCCGCTGATCTGCAGATCACACAGCAATGTGATGATCACCGGCAGCAAAAACAAAGTCGTCACAATGATCTTCGCCGCTGCGGTGCTGACCTGCTGGGCAGGCATCTGCTGCCGGGGGTACAGCGGTTCCCCCTCCCCCCGGACAAGCTCCGGATGATAGACCCTTACGCCGCACAGCGGACACTGCTTCTCGGTATCCGCCAGCTGAACGCCGCAATTGACACAATACATACCTTACCCCCTGTTGCTCTGGACCTGCACCGGCAGTCCCATATCCCGCAGCACCCGGTGGAACTGATACTCCAGCTCCGGCTCGCGGACACTGCGGATGAAATTGATATACAAAGTATCCCCATAGGACAGAACGCCGCAGTTATGAGGCGCAGTGGCCTGGGCGCCCAGAATGAAATCCATCCGCTTCACATAGGTTGACATAACTTCCGGAAGCTTCACCGCTCCCAGATTGGACAGGCTCAGACAGGATTTCCGCTCTCCCACCGCGCTGAACACCGCCTTCATCACCAAATTTTTGACAAACAGCGGCATGACCCGCACGATCATGCTCCGCTCGTTGCCCACATTGGTGGCGATGAGCATGCTCATCCGCTTGGCCGTCACATCCAGCCCCATGTGGTGATGCACCACCTTGCAGGCTTCCTCGAAGCTGTATTTCCCCATTCTGGGGTCCAGCTCCGGTATGGTGTACAGCATAAAATTCCGCAGCGAACGGCTGGGAAACAGATTGCGCAGATTCACCGGGATCAGCACCTTGATGGCCTTCCGCTTCCGGATATTGGGCACCCACTGCTCCTGCAGCTCCTGCAGCGCCATCATCATAGCGGCGCACAAGAAGCTTGTAACGCTGACGCCCAACCCACGGGCTTTTTCCAGCACCGCCGCCACCGGCAGCTGAAAGCAGGTCAGATTCAGATACCCATCCTTTTCCGGTGTACCGGTCAGATGAAAGGCATCACTTCCCTGCCGGCTGATCTGCACAGGGCCGGCATATTTCTGGAAGCTGTCCTCCAGCTCTGCATCGCCGGGTTCCTCCTGCCTGTCCAGAACCCCCTGTTCCGCCGGAATCGTGATGCCGTACTTCTGCTGCAGATACTCCGCAAGGAGGGTTTTCAGAAAAATCAGCGCGCCGTTGCCATCGGTCAGCGCGTGGAACACCTCCAGCGCGATGCGCTTTCCATAGACGATCACACGAAAGGCACATTGCCGCATTTCTCTTTTTCCCATGCGGGTCAGCGGATAGCTGTGTTCCATCCGGATCAGCGGCGCTTTATCCACCTGCTCCAGATAGTACCAGAACGCGCCCCGGCGCAGCCGGGCTGCGATCGACGGAAACCGTGCCGCCGTCACATCCAGAGCCGACTGCAGCACCGCAGTATCCACATCCTCTGAAAGGGTTGCGGACAGGCGGAAAATATTGCTCCAGTTCTGTCTCCTTGCAGCAGGATAGATCTTCGCCGCATTATCCAGCCGCATCCAGCGCAGCTTCCTTTGTTCAGGCATAGCACAGGCCCCCTTTCCGGCTTTCATTCTATCATATTTTGCAGCTGCAGGCAATCTACGCTTTCCTTTTTTCTCTACCGGCTGTAGATTTTCCCTCTTGCGCAATCTACATCGCCGGGCTTATAATAAAAAGAAAATCCAAGGAGGTCTCTATGAGCATCGAACTACTCACCACCCGCAGAAGCGTTCGCAAGTACGAATCCCGCCAGATCACTTCAGAGCAGCTGGATCAGATCCTTTTGGCCGGCACCTACGCCCCCACGGGCATGAACCGCCAGAGCCCTGTGATGGTAGCGGTGCAGGATCCGGAAGTGATCCGCAAAATGGAGATCGAAAACGCCAAGGTCATGGGTGACGAAACGCTGAAGCCTTTCTACGGCGCACCCACCGTTGTGGTGGTCTTTGCCGATTCCACCTGCCCTACCGGCTTTGAGGACGCCTGCCTCGTCATGGGCAATCTGATGAACGCCGCCGCGGCGGTGGGCGTGGGAAGCTGCTGGATCCACCGGGCCAAGCAGGTATTCGAAACCCCTGTGGGCAAAGAGCTGATGGCAAAATGGGGGCTTGACCCCAAATATGTAGGCGTGGGCAACTGCATCCTGGGCTATGCCGCGGAAGTTCCCGCTCCCCGGCCCCGGAAGGAAAACTACATTATCAAGGTATAATGAAACCCCTGCTTGCGTAAGGCAAGCAGGGGCAATTCTTTATTCAACGGTCACATCGAAAATGGAAACGCCGCAGGGCTGGACCTTGCCGATAAAGCCGGCAGCCACCGCATTGGGATCCTCCACCTGCATCAGGTGGGCCTTGGCACCGTCGCCCTTGCCGGCGGTGGTCACCGCTGCCAGAAACTTGCAGGGCATCAGGGGGAACACGCTGACATTATCCACCTTCAGCACCCGCTTGTCGCAATGGACCGAGGCACGCAGGTAATTATTTCTGGGATTGAAAATATAGACCCGGTACTTGCCGTTGTTCAGCCGCATGGTGAAAATGCCGTGCTCGCTGTGGAAGATGGAAGCACCTGTCAGATCCAGCAGCTTGGTGCAGGCATCCTTGAAGGCCTTGGACATCTTGGCAAACAGCATGGGGGTGGTGAAGAAGGGCGGATCGATCCATTCGCGGGGATCGCCGGGTACATCGCAAACGCCCCCGCTATTTTCAAAGCAAGCCTCGATGGCAACTTTCTGCTCGATCGACAGGTTCAGATTCCGTGCAAAGACGCTGAGCTTGCAGTTCGCAAACTTATCGTCCACACGGATATCCCACAGGGTATCGACACTGTCGGCGTATTCCTTGGAAGTCACGCAGACCACGGGTGCCTTCTTGTAGGCAAGTACAGAGCGCTTTTCTTCCTCGGGCAGCAGGTCGAAGTTGGGCACGAACAGGGGGCCTTCCAGCGTTTCAATGTCCTCGATCCGGGCCACCGCACCGACGGACGCATTGTTCTGCTGCAAGCGGCATACCAGCTCGTGAACAGATGGCCGGCGGGTGGTAATGTACGCATCCAATGCGGCATAATGGGCCTTGTCCGACCAGATCACAGTGGGGGCCGTGATGGCTGCAGGATCACCGGAATGGGCAATGGCATTGCGGCCCCGGATCCATGTCCACTCCTCTTCGGTAATACCGTCGCCCAGGGTGACCATGTAGCCATCCACGCAGCGGCGGAGCTTTCCGCCCTGATAGGCATACTGGGAGGCCAGCACATACATATCCCGCTCCAGACGGGGAGGCGCGTGGTGGAGCATATCCCACTCCTCGGTGCAATCCTTGACACCCAGCAAAGTCAGAAGCTTCCCCTCGGGAGCAAAAGCGTTCATCAGCTGAGGCATCAGCATCAGCGGACGGAACAGATCCCGGGTGCAGTCCACCATTTCAAGACCCTCGGGAACGGTCTCTGCCACGAAATAGTCCACGCCGGCGGCGTACAGCCGCTTATAATCAATGCCGTAGCGGTACAGCGCTTCGAAAGGATCGGCGCACCAGGCGTTGTTGACCATGACCTTCTTGCCGTGGGCGTGGAGCTTACCTGCCACCTTGCCCCAGAACTTTTCCCACCGCCAGGCGTAGAAATCGATCCACTCGTGGCGCAGATTGTTCCAAATGTGATCCTGCCGCCGCTCGATATCCGCCTGCTCATCGCAGCCCAAACGGGCCGTGATATCCTCGGGCAGCTGAATACCGGTATGATCTATAAACTGCCCCAGCAAGTCGGAGGAGAAGTCGCCGTTGCAGATGCCGTGCTCCGGCGGGCAGAAGAAGTCGGAAACATGGAGCCCCGCAAAGCCATAATCCTGAAGGGCTGCCAGCGCCTGATCCGCAAAAAAGTCCTCGTAATAAGTACCGTCGCTGAACCGCTTCAGCACATTCAGATTCATGCGTCCGTTGACGCCGAAGGACTGCAGCTCCTTATGGTCGCTTTCCCATTCCTTATGGCGGCTGTCCTCCAGGTACACACCCATAACGCCGATGTAGGCCTCGACGCCCTTGTCTGCCAGATTGTGTGCCAAGGTGCGAAGCTCATAGTTTGTCCAGGGCTGCCGCTCCCGGAATTCATTGCGGGGAGAGCCGTAGTAAGAGCAGTTGTCGGGATGGAGGGTGAATTCCTTGTCCATGCCCGCATGCTGATTGATGATGTCGGAGTGGAACAGGAAAACGGACATTCCCTTGGGGACAAAGCCTGTCTGGTTCAGATATTCACTGACACCCTTGTCTTCCTTATCCCGGTCGAATCCGATCAGCGGCATCCAGATAAAGTGGTTGCTTTTTTCCATAGCGATCACGATCCCATCTTCATTTTGTAGTAATTTCTGCTTCCCTATCGGGGGTCTCTATGCTGCTGTTATATTAAAGAAATCCCCATTTGTCAATGAGCGAAAACTGTTTTTCAGAAATATTTTTATGTGCTCTTGTGTTTTCCTGCCGCCATGCTATAATTGTAAAAAACTTCCTTCGAGGTATGCTATGGATAAGCGCTACAACCGCACAAAATGGGCCTGCTACACCGGCAATCTGTGTATGTCCATTATCAGCAATCTTTCTCCCGTGCTGTTTCTGACCTTCCGCAGCCTGTACGGGATCTCCTACTCCCTTCTGGGCATGCTGGTGCTGATCAATTTCTGCACCCAGCTGAGCATCGATCTGATCTTCACCTTCTTTTCCCACAAATTCAACATTCCCAAAACCGTCAAGCTGACCCCTGTGCTGACACTGGCGGGCTTTCTGATCTTCGCTCTGTGGCCGATGCTGCTGCCGGGCAGCGCCTATGTGGGTCTTGTGATCGGAACGGTGCTGTTTTCCGCCTCCAGCGGTCTGATGGAAGTGCTGCTGAGCCCGGTGGTGGCAGCCATTCCGTCGGACAATCCCGAGCGGGAAATGAGCAAGCTCCACTCCATCTACGCATGGGGTGTGACCGGCGTTGTGGTGGTCTGCACGGTGTTTTTGCTGATATTCGGCGGTGAAAACTGGTTCTTCCTGCCCCTTATGTTCTCCGTGATCCCCCTGATCTCCTCCATCCTGTATGCCGGTGCCCCCATCCCGCCTATGGAAACCCCGGAGCGAGTCTCCCGGGCACTGGAATTCATGAAAAACAAGACGCTCTGGCTCTGCATCGCCGGTATTTTCCTCGGCGGCGCTTCCGAACTGGTGATGGCACAGTGGAGCTCCAGCTATCTGGAGCAGGCGCTGGGCATCCCCAAGGTCTGGGGCGATATCTTCGGCGTGGCCCTCTTTGGCTTGACACTGGGTCTGGGCCGGTCGCTGTACGCCAAATTCGGCAAGAATATCGGTCGGGCCCTGTTCTGGGGCGCTGTTGGTGCTGCGGGCTGTTACCTGACGGCAGCGCTGTCCACTTCTCCAATCATTGGCCTTGTTGCCTGCGCGGCAACCGGCTTCTGCGTATCCATGATGTGGCCCGGCAGCCTGCTGGTCTCTACGGACCGGATCCCCTCCGGCGGTGTATTTATCTACGCCATGATGGCAGCCGGCGGCGATCTGGGCGCCTCCATCGCACCCCAATTGGTGGGCATCATTACCGATGCTGCCATTGAATTGCCCGCCCTGTCCGCGCTGGCGCAGCAGTGGCAGCTTGCTCCCGACCAGTTGGGCATGAAGCTGGGTATGCTGACAGGCGCGCTGTTCCCGCTGGCAGCTATTTTCGTGTACAGCCGCATGCGGCGCAGTGACCGAACATAAATTTTTCTCAGATTATTCCAAAAAACTATTGACAAACCGCCCCGGTAACGATATGATATGTCCGTAGTTAGCCTCCGCTAATCCACTTTTGACAGATGTGTTAGCGGCAACTAATTTATGAATGAAAATCTGAGCCGGGTGATACATATGAATTTACTGAACGCACAGGAAGGCAAAGAGTATATCATTCAGCGGATCGAAACGGATGACGAAGATCTGAACGCATTTCTGTTCTCCCTGGGCTGTTACAGCGGCGAGCCCATCACCGTGGTCTCCCGCCGCAAAGGCAGCTGCACCGTGTCCATCAAGGACGGCTGGTACAACATCGATTCCCAGCTGGCAGAAGCCATAATCGTCTGAACTTTTGCAAAAGGTGATCCGCTGATTGCCTTTTGTTTAACGGTTAGCCACAACTAACCGCATATTTAAGGAGGAAACCAATATGAGAATTGCTTTTGCGGGCAATCCCAACAGCGGCAAGACCACCATGTACAACGCCCTGACCGGCCGTAACGAAAAGGTGGGCAACTGGGCCGGCGTTACCGTGGACAGAAAGGAAGCCCCCATCAAAAAGGCATATGCCGGTGACCGTGATCTGATCGCCGTTGACCTGCCGGGCGCCTACTCCATGTCTCCCTTCACATCCGAAGAGAGCATCACCAGCGCCTATGTGAAGAACGAAAATCCCGATGCCATCATCAACATCGTCGATGCCACCAACCTAAGCCGCAGCCTGTTTTTCACCACACAGCTGCTGGAGCTGGGCATCCCCGTTGTGGTAGCGCTGAACAAAGCGGATATCAACAAGAAAAAGAAAACCGTGATCGACGCTGTTGCCCTGTCGCTGAAGCTGGGCTGCCCCGTTGTGGAGACCGTTTCCACTGACAGCGACCACGGAGATCTTTCTGAGCTGGTCAACGCCGCCTTGCGTGTCTGCGGCAAGGGTCAGACAGCACCCTATGAGCAGGGCATCATCGATCTGACCAACAAGAAGGCCGTGGAAGAGGCCGACCGCAAGCGCTTTCAGTTCGTCAACGGCATTGTCAAGGAAGTGGAGACACGCAAGGTCTTTACCAAGGACAAAAATTTCCAGGACAAGATCGACGCTGTTTTGACCCACCCCATTGCAGGCCTGCCTATTTTTGCAGTGGTCATGTTCCTTGTGTTCCAGATCTCTCAGGCATGGCTGGGCGTATGGATCGCCGAGGGCTATGAATTCGAAAACGGCTTCACCATCCCCGGTCTTGTGACCCTCATCGACGCGTTTAAGGAATGGGTCATCGGCCTTCTGGAAGGTGCCAGCGCAAACGCCTTCCTGACTGCCCTGCTGACCGAAGGTATCATCGGCGGTGTCAGCGCCGTGGTCGGATTCCTGCCGCTGGTGATGGTGATGTA
Organism: Faecousia sp.; assembly: GCA_045576415.1. Taxonomy (GTDB): domain Bacteria; phylum Bacillota; class Clostridia; order Oscillospirales; family Oscillospiraceae; genus Faecousia. Next base: position 23,741 of record JAZNGJ010000131.1, read on the forward strand.
CTTCCTCATCGCCCTGCTGGAAGACTGCGGCTATATGGCCCGGGCCACCGTGGTTCTGGATCCCATTTTCAAAAAGGTCGGCCTTTCCGGCAAATCCGTGATCCCCATCGCCATCGGCACCGGCTGCGCCATCCCCGGCGTTATGGCTGCCCGCACCATCCGCAACGAGCGGGAGCGCAATGCCACCCCTATGCTGACCCCCTTCATGCCCTGCGGCGCCAAGCTGCCGGTCATTTCCCTGTTTGCCGGCGCGTTCTTCGACAAAGCCGCATGGGTGGGCACGCTGATGTACTTCGTGGGCATTTTCCTGATCCTTGTGGGCGCGCTGCTGGTCAACAAGATCGCCGGCCACAAAAATCGCAAATCCTTCTTCATCATGGAGCTGCCGGAATATAAGCTGCCCTCCCTCAAGCGGGCTGCCCTGTCCATGCTGAGCCGTGGCTGGGCCTACATCGTCAAGGCCGGCACCATCATCCTGCTGTGCAACGCCGTTGTTTACATCATGCAATCCTTTAACTGGAATCTGCAGCTGGTGGAAGAGGGCATGGAGCAGACCTCCATCCTCGCCTCCATTGCCAATCCCATCGCTGTGATCCTAGTGCCTGTCATTGGCATCACCGCATGGCAGCTGGCTGCCGCAGCTGTGACCGGCTTCATCGCCAAGGAAAATGTAGTGGGCACTCTGGCTGTCTGCTACGGCATCTCCAACCTGATCGACACTGACGCTCTGGAAATGGCCGACGGCGCAGGCGCAGAAATTGCCGCCGTATTCGGTATTACCAAGGCCGCAGCCCTTGCATACCTGATGTTCAACCTGTTCACTCCCCCCTGCTTCGCCGCCATCGGCGCCATGAACGCAGAGATCAAGGATAAGAAGTGGCTGTGGGGCGGCATCGGATTGCAGCTGGCCACCGGTTATACCATCGGCTTCCTGGTCTACCAGATCGGCACACTGATCACCACCGGAAGTGTGGGCGCCGGCTTTGTGGGCGGTCTGATCGCCGTAGCCGTGATCATCGCCATCATTGTATGGCTGTGCGTCCGTTCCGACAAGAAGGTCAAGGCTGAGTACGCCCTCAGCGGAAAGAAGTAAGCTATGAACGCAGTAGACTACATCATCATTGCTGTCATCGCGCTGATCGTCTGCGCCGCCGCTTTTGCCATCTACAAGTCCAAAAAGAGCGGCAAGAAATGCATCGGCTGCCCCGACAGCGCCACCTGCTCCGGTCATTGCGCCGGCTGCAGCGGCTGCAGCTGCGGCAAAGCCAAATAAAGCCGATTCCTTTCCAATATCCCCCATACAGCAAAAGCGGCGCATCTTACGATGCGCCGCTTTTCCCTTTTATTATTTTGCCTTGGGGTACTCGTTGCACAGCAGCCGGTAGGGGGCTTCGTCCTCCTCAATGGTGGGGAAGCGGCCCACAGGGGGATTGAACCGGTTATCGGTATTATCGTCGTTGCACTGGCTCACTTCACCCAGTAGCACCGGACCGGTGCCTTCTTCCACGGCAAAGTCATGATACAGATACTGCTGCACATGGATGCTCTCGCCGGGAGTCAGCCGGATCTGCGTGCCGGCGGGTACAGTATAGGTTCTGCCGTCGGTATGTACCGTCACATCGGATTCGTAGTCGATCTCCTCATTGGGGAGACTGTTGTAGACCCGGATCAGCACATTGCCGCCGCCCCGGTTGATGATATCCTCGGTCTTATACCAGTGGAAATGGTTAGGGGCGTACTGCCCTTCCTTCAGATACAGCAGCTTCTCGGCATAGACCTTGGGATACTTGTCTGCCATAGCCCGGTTGCCGTTGCGGATGGTGATCAGGCTGAAGCCGAACTTATCGAAGTCACCCATGCCGTAATCGGTAATGTCCCAGCCCAGCATACAGTCCCGAACCTCGTCATATTCGTGACCGATGGTCTGCCACTGCTCCGGGGTAAAATGGCAGAAAGGCGGCAGGTAGCAGCAGTGCTTTTCGCACATGGCTTCCAGCTCCTTCAGTGCCTTATTGATCTCAGAACGTTTCATAATTTGCCTCCTTATAAACAAGCATGTGTCTTTCTGCCCTATAAACTGCGGAAAAAGCAACTGCCAAGTCAGTCACATCCACAGATCCATGCTCCTCGCCCCCAATTGTAAAGGATTCACAGGAAAAAGGCAAGCAATTTTTCGCCCATTTTCCCGGTTTCCAGTTGCTTCCAACGAAAAAATGTGCTACATTATATTTGCACTAAAAAAACAAGGAGCGTGTACTTATGGAAAAAACCAAACTGAACCTTTCCGTTGCGATCGTTGCGGCTGCTGCCTGGCTTCTGGGTCTGTACGGCGGCTATATTATCATGGGCATTCTGGTAGGCTATGTGCTGCTGAAGGAAGACAGCCAGAGTCTGAAGAAGGCATGCCTACGGGCACTGATCCTGATGCTGACCTTCTCCGTTGCCACCACAGCCATCAATCTGATCCCCAATCTGCTGGAGCTTTTGTACAGCGTTCTGCGGGTCTTCAATGTGAACATCTATCTGGACTTTGTCCACAAGATCTTCAACCTGCTCTCCAACGTCCTGTCCCTGGTTCGGACCATCGTGTTCATCGTGATGGGCATTCTGGCTGCTCTGGGCAAGGATTTCAAGGTTCCTGTTCTGGATCCCTTCATCGAGAAGATCACGGCTTGATAGCCATTTTCAAGGGCACGCCTTCCGGCGTGCCCTTTCTTTATGCGGAAAAGAGGGTGCTTTTGCACCCTCTTTTATTCACCGGCAGTCTCTGCCCGGACGCTGTCAAAGATCCTCTGCATCTGCGCTTCGGAAATGCCCTTTCCGCAGTATAGGCTGTAAAAATACGCATTGTCCGTCCAGTAATACTTCGTGGCGCCATCCCGGATGCAGAACACCTGATAGCCGGATACATTCCGTTCCTCTGCCTCGCTTCCGCCGGCATTGGGGGCGAATTCGATGCCGCCGATGACCGACTGGTCGAACATGATATAGCCGTCATTGGTTTCGTTGTGCCAGTAGCTGCTAACACCGGACATACTGCTGTCTATCGATACGAGGGCATATCCCTCCGGGATCCAGGTCACCTGATAAACGGTTTCGATGGTCTTTGGCGCTGTGGCCGCTTCCTCCGGGTCAAAGAAGAACACATACCGGTTTCCGTAGTCCCGTACAAACAGGCGGATCACCGCGTCCTTAACATCCGGAAACGCCATGGCTGTCGTGGCAAGGGCCACCACGATGGCAGCGATCAGGATCCCCCGTTTCAGAGCCACCCGGGCCCTGCCTACCGGATGCCGGCTGCTGCGGCGGATCAGCTTGCCGCAGTTTTTGTAGAAGCTTTCTGAGGCAGCGCACTGTATCTGCTCTTCTTCCGGAACATCCGCAAATTCTTCCAGCATTACATCCATCAGCGCCTGTTCAAAGGGAGTCCGATCATTCATTTCCATAGTTCAGTCCCTCCTTGTTACAAAATTCAAGCAGAAGCTTTCTTCCGCGATAAAGCTGCTTGCGGACCGTGTCTTCCTTCCGCCCCAGAATGTCCGCCACTTCTGCGGGGGTCTGCTTTTGCAGGTACACCAGTGTCAGGACCTGCCGATAAAGGGGATCCAGATGCCGGACCGCCCGTACCAGAAGCGCATAATCCAGAGAATTCACCACCCGGTTAAATACCTCCTCATCCTGCGCGAATTTCGGATCCAGATACCGCTTGCTTTGATTTCTGCGCAGATTCTTTTCCAGTATCTTTAGCGCAGAGTTTTTGGCAACGGTCAGCACATATCCCCGCACCGCCCAGACTTCCCGGTTTCGCAAGGCTCCCATATTGCGGGCGATCCGCAGCAGGGCATCCTGGACCGCGTCCTCCGCATCGTCCATATTGTCCAGTATCCGGTTTGCCACCAGCAGCATCTGCTTATGGTAGCGGCGATATACATCCTCAAACCGGAGCTGGTCCTCCGGCGCATCGATCATAGAAAACGATGACAGCGTCATTCCCTCACCTCTTTCTGCGGAAGCTGTCACGGGATTTGCGTTTGTTTGTCCTGCGGCTGGCACAGCCCAGACGGGCACGGTGCAGGATCCTGCCAACACCAGCACAGCCGAGTCCGGCCGTAAGGCCATAATACAGCAGGCTCAAAGGCAGCGGATTGGCGCTGCACAAAAGCCCGGTTCCCGTCAGGGGACGGAACAGGCTGAAAGCGTCCAGATACTCGACACCCAGCAGGTGCAGCAGCATGGGCAGCAGGAAAATGCCGGTGGTGATGCACAGGGCAGTCAGCTGGCTGCGGGTCCACTGGCAGACCATCATGACCAGGATCCCCAGCGTTAGCGCCGCCATCAGCCGCAGTCCCTCAAAAATCACGATCCCCCCAAGGATAGACACGGAACCGCTCCAGCCCTCAAAGCCGGGCAGGCTGCAGATGGGTGCATTCCAGACAGGGAAGCCGTAGTTTTTGATCAGATACCAGTAGTCCGGGATCTGGGCGATGGCGAACAGCAAGGTCGTCAGTAGCATGCAGATGGCGATCTTATTCCGGGTCGTGCCGTTTCTGCCTTTGATATATACATTCAGCAGCGGCTGCATCCCGGTGGCGGCTTCCAGCGGATAGATATTTGCAAAGGACAGAATGATCCCCGCCACCAGCAGCGCAGAGGATGCCGCCTTATCCTGGTATCCGGACAGTCCAAACAGATATTCATAGCCCGGCTCATATACCATCCAGGCCTGTTTCCCCTGGGTGATCAGCGCCCTAACTGCAGAGATCCGGGGATAGACCCGCTCTATCAGCACCTTTTCCGCCTCCAGCGACCGCTTCAGCGGCTGCTGCAGGATCGTAAGATCGTCATCGGTGAGCTTTCCCTGCGCATGATCCCGCTCCAACTGCGCCAACTGTCTGCGGATCTCCGCAAAGCGCTGCTCCTCCGCCTGCAAAAGGGCCTCCTTTTCAAAATCCATGGGCCCCGCCAGTATCTGCATATAATTTTTGTAATACAGATCTTCCGTCGACAGCGTGACCGTATAGGGCTCCTGCAGATTCAGCGCCGCAAACAGGACCAGCACCACCAGCGTGCCGCATTCGATAAGCAGCTTCCACAGCTCATGGCCAAACAGCACCGTGCTCCTGCCCGGTCTGCCCAGCCAGCGGGGCCACCGCAAACGCAGCACCCTCTGCCGGGGTACCGGCGTCCTGCGGCCGCAAAACAGCAGACAAACACACAGGATGCCCAGCGCCAATATCGCCGCCAGCAGAATGCAGGAAACCGTCAGCACATCCACAGGAAAGCCGAAAATATCCAGATTCCGGTACTGGCTCATCCAGTCCAGATCGAAGATCAGATTGCTGACATTGACATATCTGAAAAAATTCCACGCAGAAATAGGCGACACCGTCTGCGTCAGCACATACTCTGCACACAAAAAGCCGCCCATACCCAGCCAGACCGACACCGTGTTCTGCAGCGCAAGTCCCAGCGCCATGCACAGAATGCCCACTGCCGCATAAACCAGCCACTTCAGCAGGAAAAACAGCACCAGATATCCGCCTACGGATATCTCCAGCGTACAGGTGGAAAACCCTCGCAGCGACTGCACCGGACGGCTTAGATCGCCAAATCCGAACATCCCCCCGGCGAAAGCAAGGTTGCTCCCCCAAAAAGCGCCGGCGATCACAAAAGTCAGCACGCAAACCGCTGCCAGCTTGGAAAGGATCAGCGGCAGCCGCCCCTTCCGGGTGGCCCGCAGAATGGGGAGCATGCCGTTTTTCTGCTCCGTAACGATGATCTCCACGCAGATGTACAGAATCAGCACCAGCGCCAGAAGATCCGTCGGCGCGGAATTCTGAGCATTCAGCACGCCCTCGGACACATCGTAGACCGGCTGGATATGCAGCAGCCCCCGCATCTTCTCTGCCGCCGCCAGCTGGCTGCGGTAGGCAAAGGTTCCGCTCTGGGAATAGATGGAAAAGGTGGTTTTCAGCTCCGCCTCCCGGATGACGTTTTGCATCGTCTGCCGGTGATCCCGGATTCTCTGCAGCTCGTCCAGAATATCCTTCATCAGCGTCCGCTCAAAGTGCAAACTGTCCGTGTATTTGAGATAGCTTCCGCTTTCATAGACCTCCCGGTAGCGGAGCATCTCTTCCGTGACCTCGCTGCTCGTATGGCCGTTTTGCACATTGGTGTCATAGCTGACCCATTCCCGGCAGGCATTGAGCATTCTTACCCGCTCCTGCACATAGTCGTAGCGCTCCGCTTCATCCATGGCAAGCACATCCTTCTGGGCTGCGTACTGGGCCTGCAGTGTGTAGCTCCATCTGTCAGCCGTCTGGTTGTGCCAGAACAGGAGGAAATTGGCCGCAAGCGCCACAGCCAGAAAGCCAAGAAACCGTCCGGTCAGTATTTTCTTTAGTTCAGCCGCAACAAATTTCAATCTTTCTCTCCCCCGGGGTGCGTTCTTCAAAGGTATAAAGATATACATCCTCCAGTGAGGGCAGCACTTCCTGCACCACTTCCCACTGGGGCTTTTCATCGTCAATGACCCGGACCCAGATCCGGTCCTCGTCGTCCATGCGGATGTTGCCCACTAAATAGGTATCCTGCACCCCGTCCACCTGATCCTCAGGGACGCAGATCTCGAACACCTTGCCCTTCATCTGCTGCAAAAGCGCAGAGGGGCGGAGCTGGGACACCAATTCGCCGTTTTTCAGCATGATGATCTCTTTCGCGATGTACTCCACATCGGACACCACATGGGTGGCAAGGATCACGATCCGATCCAGCGAGATCTGGGAGATCAGATTGCGGATGCGGATCCGCTCCTTGGGGTCAAGGCCTGCGGTGGGCTCGTCCAAAATCAAGATCTTGGGGGATCCCAACACCGCCTGTGCAATTAAGATTCGCTGCTTCATACCGCCGGAGTAAGTACCCAGACGCTTATCCAGATGCTCCGTCATATTGACCATGGCAGCAGCCCGTTCAATTTCTTCCTCCGCCTGGGCTTTGGACATACCCTTAAGACCGGCTATGTAGTACAAAAAGCGTCTTGCGGTAAAGTGGGGATACATACCCTGCTGCTGGGGCATATAACCAAGGAGCGAGCGGTAGGCAGCGCCCATTTCGCTTGACGGCACACCGTCCACCAGAATCTGCCCCTTGTCGGCAGAGAGGTTCTCCGTGATGATCTTCATCATGGTGCTCTTGCCCGCGCCGTTGGGACCTAAAAGGCCGTAAATGCCGTTAGAGAGCGTAGCACTGAAATCCTTCAGCGCCACCTTCTTGCCGTAGGCTTTGGTTAAGCTTTCAATACGTAGTTCCATAGACAATTCTCCTTTCGGGGATAGATTTCTGTTAACCATCTACCCCTATAACCCCTCCGGGGACGATTCTGGGACAAGTTTTTTGAAATTTTTTCACTTTTGTAAGATGTGACAATTTTCCGCTCCGAAATTTATGCAAACTGCACTGCTCCCAAACCTCAGGAATATCCCAATTTCCTGGTAAATAGGGCTACGAGGTCTGTCTGCTGCAAACCGTCTTTCAAGGCCTCCAAGGACACAAAGTAATAGATCAGTTCCTCTTGGCCGGTGATGCACACAACAAAGCCGTTGTCCGCCGCATTATAGACCGTTCCGGTCTTTTCCAGATCATAGGGCAGCTTTTGGCCGGAAGCCATATCGTAAATGATGGTTTTCTGGGTTTCGGGGTCGATGCACTGGACATAGCTGCCGCCCAGATGCCAGCGGGTTTGCATAGCGCAGGCTGTTTCGGTTTTGCCCGTATTCAGATCATAGCTGTATGTATAGCCTGCATCCTCAGCGTCCGTCCCGGACAGGGTCTTATAATACACTTTCCCGCCGGATACCATCTTGACACCTGCACACTCCGGAATATTCTTTTCAAAGAGGATCGTCATTTCCCGCTTTTCAATATCCCAGTGCAGCAGATCGGACTTGGATTCCTGCAGCTTCTGCTGATAATCGGGATCCCTCGGATCAGCTCCCAGCCCCGACCAGTAGTTCAGCAGCACTCCGTTTCCCCGGGCTGCGCAGAGGATCAGCTTTTCTTCTGCCGGGTCTTCGATCTTCTCCTCATACACGATCTCATCCTTGCCCGTCGACAGGTCGATCCTGCCGATGCTCTGCATCACCAACCGGGTGGTATTGAAGCCCTCCTCGGTCACGACCTTATCGGAAATATTGACCTCGTAAAAAAGGTACCCGTCTGCCGCCGCATAGCGGCCGATCTTCGCGGCCTTGCCTTCTTCGATATACTTACCGGCAACGCTGCCGACCTTTTTCAGGTTCATGCCGGTAGCATCCCGGCTGTACAGGACCGGTTCCAGAATATCAAAATAGTAGATCCGCTCGTTCCAGTAAAGCAGCTTGTATGTGCCATAGCTTTGAAGATGTGCGTCGCATTCTTCTTTATGGCTGCAGCCGGCAGTGGTGCACAGGACCGTACTGGCACCGACCGTAAAATCAGCATATTGCAGGATGTCACTATCCGTATAGTAATAACCGGTTTCCGTGATAACACCATGGGTCGGGTAGTCCCGCACCCAGACCCAGTCCAGATTCGCTCCATTTTCATTGGGCTTTTCTTCCTTACAGGCGGCGAGACTGCACAGCATAACCGCCGCCAGCAGCAGGGCAAACATTTTTTTGATCTTCATATTATGCGCTCCTTTCATGGTTTTGTAATGCATGATTTATTGCCAGTCCGGGTTCTTAGCCAGCCATTCGTCCAGCTGGCGTTGTAACTCTGCTTGAATTTTTTCACTGCCTGCGGCTTTGAATTTTTGAAGCATCTCGATATATACTTCTTCGGTCATGCGCGGTATGTAAGTTGGGTCTCCTGGTCTGCCCTCCTCCTTGTTATTTGTAAATATATTAAGGCAGACCCACTTCAAAACCGGCAGGTTGTCCGGATTTTCCACCGCTTCCGGAATGCGCTGTATGTTGACCGTATATGGACATGTCTCCGGCTGTTCCGTAGGATCACTTTTCGATTCTGTGCCAGTCGGGCGGCTTCCGTTTGTCCCAGGAGTTGTGGCGGCTGTGGTCTCCGGGGGACTATCAGACCGCAGCAGCGGGATACACAGCGCCAGAAGCAGAACCGCTGCCGTAACCGCCGCCACCATCGCAAGCCATCGTTTCATATTCCTGTCCTCCTTTTGGGTTTCTGTTCCTATAACGAACAACGCCCCCCGTTTGGGACATATTATTTTTCCGGTTTTTAAAATTTGTCGTTTTCTACAATTATCGGCATCTTATTTTGTTCACTTTGCCGTGCGTGAATGCAAACGGCCTGCGGCAGGTTCCCGCCGCAGGCCTTCTTTCTTATTGCTCCGGATCCGTCCGCTCGATGCTTTCGGCAATGCGGACCGCTTCCGCCTCCGACCGGGCGCCATTGACCTCAAACAGGACAGAGCGCTCCGCATTCATCCAGATCACCGTATAGGTCACTGCGCCGGATTTTTGGGTGATCACGAACAGATCCGCACCCTGGCCGTTGACAATGGTGTCTTTCAGCTCGTAATTCACGGCAGAAAAAGAACGATAGATCCGACTCCCCCCTTTTCCGGTCTGAATCACATAGTTAAAACCGAGCACATGCTTTTCCCCATCGCCATAGACCTGCGTGCCATGTGCATAGCGATGACTGGAATGGCGCAGCTCATATCCCTCCGGGATCCAGCTCATGCGGTATGCGCACATATCCTCCTCTTCCACCCAGCCCTCCAGAACATACCGGTATTTGTGCTCCTGATCGACCTCATAAAACAGGCCCCGAAATTCTGCCAGGGTTTCCGGGCTGCTGATCAGCACGATGCCGCCCACAAGCAGCACCGTCAGCAGCACCGCTGCCGCCCGGAGGCAATGGTTTACCCATGCCGAAGGACGCCCCTTTCGGAGCAGCCGTTTCATTTTCCGCTCAAAGCGGGGTGAAAATTCCTGCTCTCCCGGCTCCGGGAGGTTTTCCATCAACGCGCTGTCCAGCTCCAGCGCCGCCGCTTTCAGTTGCTCATCCGTGATCATAAGATCCCCTCCTTCCGGCATATCTCCTCCAGCTTTTCTCTGGCCCGGGCTGTCAGCTTCCGGGCTGCCGCTTCCGTAATGTTCATAATGGTTCCGATCTGGGCAAAGGAATATCCGTAGGCATGGCGCAGGATCAGCCCGTTGCGGTAGCGCTCCGGCAGCTGCGCCATGCAGCCGGCCAGCTCCGAAAGCCCCGGATACTGCTGGGCCTGCCCCAGCCGGGTCTCCTCCAGCTCTGCCGTCTTCCTCTGCCTGCTGCGCAGGATATCGATGGCTCTGCATTCCACCAGCTTCATGATATAGCTCTTTACCTGATCGCTTCGGCTTTCCGTGAATTTATCCAGATTCTCCGCGATGTACACAAAGGCCTGATGGACCGCGTCCTCCGCGTCAAAGCGGTCCTGCAGCAGCCCATAAGCCACCGCCATCATCCGGTCCCGGTAATCCAGATAGATCCGCTCAAAGAGGCTTTGCGCTTCCGGAGCGTCTACTGTTTGTATGTATATCAGCATTCCATGCCTCCCTGTCTTTCTGGGATCTATTATAGCAGGACAGCGCGATGCTGTAAACAATTGCATACGCCCCGCTGCGGATCAGCCTGCCGCAGGCCAGTCCGGATTTGCTGCCAGCCATTCGTCCAGCTGGCGCTGCAGCTCCTGACGCAGCTCTTCACAGCCAATATTGCGCAGCTGCTGCAGCATTTCTGCGTACCTCTGCTCTGTCATTTCCGGACCTTTATCCGTTGCTTCATGCTGGGTAAAATACGCAAAATATTCTCTATAAATATTGCTGTGTGTACTCAGCGAAGAAAGGACTTTCTCAAAGCCCGTATAATCGAATGTGATGGGATAATCCTTTAATGTCACACCGTCAAGATTGTCCAGATAGCTCTGCAGCAATGTTTTTCCTTCGTGTTTGCTCCTAAGCATATCACTACCAAACTCCATATCGAAGTCCTCCAACAGCGATACACTGAGACGGTAACGCCATCCCTTCTCATTTGTGACAACCGAAAGCTCCCCATCCGCGAATGTGTAATCCTTGCCTTCCGTTCCGAACGCCAACTGCATCCGAAACGCTTTATTATCTGTAATGTACTTCAGTAGGGAGATCGCAAGCTCCTTATGCTGAGAGCCAGCTCCGACCCCCACCGCCGGGTGGTTGGCAACAACATACTGGCGGCAAACAGATTCTCCTACCGGGATACAGATATCGTTATCTCTTCCATACATTTCCGTTCCGATGGTCATACCAAAGCGGAGCGGCAGTGTGATGTTCTGCCCGCTGATGGCATAACCGGCTTTCTGATAGCGGATCATCGCCTGCCAGATCTTATATACGGTATCTGTCTCCAGCAGATTGACGACTGTGGGCTTTTCGGCGCTGGTGTCGATAGCGAAAACTGTTGCGTAAGGCCGATAACCAACGGTATACTCAACAGTCTGATAATGCACGGGCACCGTGCTGTGAAGGGAATAATATCCGCTTTCGATATGCAAAAACGGTTCTCCGCCGTTCTGGGCATAGATCTCAGCGAACAGATCATCCATTTCCCAGTAAGGGCGGGAAAAATCTTCAGCAGTCAAACCGTATTGGCTCCAAAATGCACCGTCTATTTGCCAGCCCACGCTCTGCACCTGATGAAAAAGCGTTGGAACGCCGTAGATCTCCTCGCCGGCGGTAGACCAGCTCCAGTCCAACGGGGACGGGACTGCGTTTGCAAGGCTGGGCTGGGCATCCCCGGTCACATGTTCTGTAATGGGGATCAAGTACTTTTCCATCTCCCCATCCTTAAAATCCCCGGAAATGATATCCGCGTTTTCCAGGAGCTCTTTGGTTTCCGGTCTTGTGAAATAATCGATCGGGATCCGTTCGCTAGACAAAACCGGCTGTGCAATATTGTTCAAGAACGTAATTTGCAGCCGGAAGGGCATATTATTATCCGCCAGCATTCGGTTCGCCTCCACCACAGGACCTTCACGGAAGTCATAAATAGGGCTGTCACCCAGTACCACCCAGCTTAACACAGGAAGACCATCCGGGTTATCGACTTGCTCCGGAATTTGATGAATAAGCACCTCGTACGGATTGGGCTCCTGCATTTCTTCCGGGTCCGTTGCAGGTTCTGTGCCAGTCGGGCCGCTTCCGGTTGTGCCGGAGATTTCCGGGGCTGTGGTCCCCACAGGGTCATCCGACCGCAGCAGCGGGATACACAGCGCCAGAAGCAGAACCGCTGCCGTAACCGCCGCCACCATCGCAAGCCATCGTTTCATATTCCTGTCCTCCTTTTTGGTTTCTGATCCTATAACGAATGAGGAAGCCCTTTTGGGACACTGCTTTTTGCAAAAAAACAATTTTTGTCACTTCTTCCAAAAACACTCCTCGGAATTTGTACGTTCTGCCAAACAGAAAGGGCGCTGCTATGGCTGCCACGAAGGAAGCCAAGGCCAACAAGACCGAAACCAACTAATTCTCCGTTTTTTTGGCGGAATGGCATTGCCGCACCGCTTTCCTTTATGGTATACTATGGAAAAACCGTAAGGAGTGACTGCTATGAAAATGATCCACATTTCTATCCCCAACCATCCCGAAGCCACACTGGAGGGTTATATCCTCGACTGCGAGCTGGCACTGGGTCAGGGATATGACCGTCCCGCCATTGTGGTGCTGCCCGGCGGCGGCTACGCCTACTGCTCTCCCAGAGAAGCAGAGCCCGTGGCGCTGAAGTATACCGCCAGCGGCTTCCACGCCTTCATCCTGCGCTACTCCACCGGCTGGGACGCGGCGGATTTCTCCCCCTTGCAGGAAGTCAGCTGGGTCATCGGCTATCTGCGGGAGAATGCCGAAGCGTGGCACATCGACCCCGAAAAGATCGCCGTTTGCGGCTTCTCCGCCGGCGGACATCTGGCGCTGGCTTCCGGCCTTCTGGGCGAAAACAAACCCAACGCCATGATCCTTGGCTATCCCGCTGTGAATATCCCCAACTACCCCGGTGCGAATTTCATGCTGCAGCTGCTCACCGGCAGAAAAGAGGTAACAGACGAGGATGCTGCCTATTTCAGTCTGGAAAACCATATCACGAAGAACAGCCCCCCGGTATTTCTGACCGCCACGGCCGAAGATATGCTCACCGGCTTCGGCGCCCTGCCGGTAGCCCGGAAGTATTCCGAGCTGGGACTTGGCTATGAGCTGCACATTTTCCAGCACGGCCCCCACGGCTACGCTCTGGCCGACGAGACCTCCGCCGACGGCAGCACCCGCTACCTGAATCCGGCATTTGCCCACTGGCACGAGCTCAGTGTAAAGTGGCTCTACCGGATTTTCGGCGAGCTCACCTTTGAAGACAAAAACTTAAGCCGCATGGCGGATCATCTTGCTGCCCTCGGCTTCTCCTTCCCCGGACTTTGATCTATCACCATCGGACAAGGATCAGAAGCGGATACTAAAACAGACCGGCCGAGAGGCCGGTCTGTTTTTGCCCCCATGCCTTACTCCCATTGTGTTGCCCGGACCCGGCGGAAAAACTTTCTCTGCGCCGTCATAACTTCCTGCAGGAAGCCATATGCTCCTTTGGACACTTCTGCAAAGCCGCTGCAGAGCTCCTGCATCGGCGCAACCCTCTGTTGGTTCATTGCCCGGCAGCATGCTGCCAAGGCAACACCATATATTCTTTGAAAAAGGAAGGGCAACACAACAATGAAACACAACACGAACCGCATCTTATCTGTTCTGTTGGCTGTGGTGATGCTGGTTTCCGTATTCGGAACCGGTGTGATCGCCGCATCCGCAGAAGAAACCTACCAGCCGACCGACTCCTACGTTCTGAATTACGCCAATCAGGACATTGCCGGTTACGAAGACTACGACAACAAGCGCCTGTACGGATCTCCTTACCGCACGGATATCTTTGTCACGGAAGACGGCTCGCTTGCCAACTGGAATTGGTGCAGCGGCTGTGTGCTGAACATGATCAACACCACCAAGCTGAAAGAGGGCGGTGAGGGCGCTTACGCTTCCATCGGCGTTTACTGTGTGGATGCTGTCACCAACGGTGTTATGGGCTATGACTATCGCCGCGTGAATCTGGAAGACTCCGGCTATTTTTCCGATGAGACCGCCGGCCGGATCCGCGCCATCATCACCGCTTCCTTCCCTCACCAGCGCGATATGGCAGCACTGGCGGCCCAGGTCAATGCATGGATCGCATCAGAGGGCAACGGCCTGACTCCCGTTGCAAACCTGAACTATGCCGAAGCCATCTCCGCCACCCAGAGCGTCATCTGGACTCTGACCAACGAAGGCAAGCTGAATGAGGATATCTATGCCGGCTACGCTCCCAATGGCTTCCCGGATGACCAGATCGTTTTCCCCGAATCCATGGATTTTGAAGAAAGCGGCAACACGGCTTCCAACATTCAAGCGCTGGCGCTGTACCTGAATGATCTGGAGCCCATGGCACCTCAGACCACCGTTATTTCCGAAAATGCCTTCTCCGACGCTTCCGTGGTGTTTGCGCAGCAGGCTGACGGCACTTATACCGCCACCGTTACCGTCACCGTCGCCGCTGAAGTAAGCGGCAAGACCGATCTGGAGATGGTGGCTGTTGCTGACAGTGTCATTTCCGAAGTCAAGGAAGTGCTCAACGGCACCAATACTTACACGCTGACCCTCTCCGGTCTGAAGAACAAGTGCGATGTCACCGTCAACATCGACGGCGTGCAGGACGGCTCCGATGTTTTCCTGTTCGACCCTGCCAACGGCCGTGATGCCTCCCAGACCATGGCCGGCTATGACGACAGCGCCCTGCCTGCCCATGCCGAGATCACCCTCAAGACCGACCGCATTCTGAACATTCTGAAGACCGACAACGACGGCATCCCCCTGAAGAATCTGCAGTTTTCCATCTATAAGGTTGCTGACCTGAAGGACTACCTCAATGGTAAAGTTGCCATCGGCTCCGTTCCCACGGAAGAAGATGTTGCCAAGTATGCTGTTGCGGGCAACCTGATCGCCACTGTCACCACCGGAGATGACGGCCGGGCTTCCCACAACCTCGGCACGGAAGACGGCGTTTATCTGGTAGTCGAATTGGCGAACACCGTCATCGAAACGCCCATTGCCCCTTTCTTTGTGGCTTTGCCCAACGAAAAGGCTGAAAACCCCTATGTTGTGACCGCCCAGCCCAAGAACACCGTCATCGATGAGGAAGTGGTGATCGAAAAGGATGTTACCGAGATCGATAACGACTGGAGCACCTACGATGTAAGCCAGATCCACACCTGGATCATCCAGACCTCCATTCCCACCGGTCTGGCCACCGGCCTGAAATTTGAGATCACGGACACGCTGGATCACCGGCTGACCTTCCGGGGCAACGTGGTCGTCACCGTTCACGAAAAGGCTGCCAAGGCCGCTGACAACGCACTTCTGACCCTGCAGCAGGATGCCGACTATACCCTGACTGTGGGCAACGCCACCGAGACCGTGGGCGGGAAGGAATACACCGTCGATACCTTCCGGGTAGAGCTGACGCCTGCCGGTATGGCTAAGGTGGCTGCTGTTCTGGGCACCGAGCCCGAGCTGCGCATTTACTTCGACGCCGAGATCAACGAGAATGCCCAAATGGGCGTTGAGATCCCCAACCAGGCACATCTGGAATACATCAACAATGTGGGTAAGGAATTCGACACGGATTCCGATGTTCCCGAAGTTGTTACCGGCGGCCTTAAGCTCATCAAGGTGGACGCTTCCAATGGCAGCAAGCTGAGCGGCGCTACATTCCGGCTGTACCGCGAGGCAGCCGCCGGGGATGCCAACACCGTTCAGATCATGGTGGACGGCGTGCCCAAGCAGGTGGTTCTGATCACCGAGCTGACCACCGCCGCTGACGGTACTGCTGTTTACAACGGCCTTGCCTACGGCACTTACTATCTGCTGGAGACGAAAGCGCCCCAGGGCTACAACCGGCTGCCGGATCCCGTTGTGATCAAAGTCAATGCCGAGAGCCATCTGGAAGAGGGTTCTGCCGTGGTTGTCAAGAACAGTTCCGCCTTTGAGCTGCCGGATACCGGCGGGGTCGGCACCACCATCTTTACCGTCACCGGCCTGCTGGCGATCTGCGGCGCTGTGATCCTGTACTGCATCAACAAGAGAAAATACGCTTGATCCACCTGCGGGGATGGGATACCCCCATCCCTGCCAAACCAAGGCTGTATGAAAAAATTCATAAGTAAAGTGATGGCTGCCGGGCTGCTTCTGGTTGGTATTGGCATTCTGTTTTATCCGAAGATCAGTGATTATGTAAACCATCTCCACAGCTCCAAGGTGATCCAGTCCTTTACGGATCAAATGAAGGACACCGGCAAAGAAGAGCTGGACAGGCAAATGGCCCTGGCAAAAGAATACAGCGAGGGCTTGCGATCATTTGCTGCCGGTTCCGTTCCCTACGATGAGATCCTGAATTTTGGTGACGGACTTATGGGCTATATCCGCATTCCATGCATCGGTGTGAAACTGCCGATTTATCATGGCGTCAGCGAAGCGGTGCTGGCAAAGGGTGTGGGGCATATGCCGGACACGGCCTTTCCCATCGGGGGCGAAGGAAACCACAGCGTTTTGACCGGGCATACCGGGTTTCCCGGTGCGCAGCTGCTTACGGATCTTGCAAAAATGGAGATCGGAGACTTGTTTTATATCACCGTGGCCGATGCGGTATTTACCTATCAGGTGGATCAGATCAAAACCGTTTCGCCCCTTGACGGATCTGACCTTGTGCCGGTTTCCGGAGAGGACTACTGCACCTTGCTGACCTGCACGCCCTACGGCATCAACTCCCACCGGCTTCTGGTCCGGGGCCGCCGGGTCGCCGACCGGTAGCACCACCGAAATGCTGCATATAGATGGGTTTCAATCCTTTCCTTAATCCGCGCCAAGAGAGCGGATGCAAATGGATCGGTCGGTGATCCCATCGCCCAATAATAGACCCCGCCGGGTGACCGGCGGGGTTTGGCATGCCCGCCAATTGTCTGCAGGGATAAATTGGAAATAGAAAATGTCGAATTTGGTTGCAATGCGTCGCCGTTTGCGGTAAAATAATCTAAAATACTGATTTTAGGGCGAGATAATATGAAAACTGCAAAGATAATCACATTTATCCTGACAGCTATTATATGGATCCTGGCGATTTCCGTCCTGGTAAGCAGGTGCAGTCCTTCGGAAGATCCTAACGATAGCGAAAGCACCGCGACCACGGTGCTGACAGAGCCTACTACAGAAGCACCTACCACAGCAGAGACGGAACCGCCGCATCTCTGGAAAACGGGCTATGTCGCCACAGGAAACTTGGACGCTGCATACTGCGATGAAGAAGGTACGCCTTTGGGCACGCTGCTTCGGGGCACGCAGGTGGAGTACGAGGTCACGCCCAGCGGAAGATTTCTGCTCCAATTAGACGGTACCACCGCCTATCTTATGGATGGGGCATCCATCGTCTCTGACCCCGCTGATGTCATCCCCGCACACACCTTGTATGTGCGGACCGCCGTGAATTTAAGAGATTCTGACGGCAAACTTCTTGTGGCTTTTGCGGAGAAAGGCGCAGCCGTGGAAGTAACGGGCTATGACTATCTGCACGAAAACGGTGCGGCGCACATGTACCGTGTAAGCCTTGGCGGCGAGGACGGCTATATCATGCCCTGGTACCTTACCGGCCAGGAAGCGGATGCCCTTGCCAACTACGACGGCGGAAGCTACGCCATCCACGCGGACCGGCCGGATCGCTTCGGCGGCGGCGACGCTGCCAACCTTGACTACTACCCCCGGGAAAAGGGGCCCATCGCAGGCAACGAAATGCCCAGGGAATGCCGCGCTCTTTACATCGGGAGCAGCCGGCTTGGCGATGTGGATGCCTATCTTGCGATCGCCGATAACAGCGGTATCAACGCCTTTGTTGTGGATATTACCGACGGCGGTGCCATCGGCTACGCCGCCGATGTGATGAACCAATACTGTCCCTCCGGAGCGGCAAAGGCCTACAACACCGTTGAGGCGTACCGGGCGGCGATCCAAAAGCTGAAGGACGCGGGCTACTACGTCATCGGGCGTATCACCACCTTTAACGATACCCATTTTGTGAAAGATCACCCGGAATACGCCATCGTGAATACCGCCGGCGAACCCCTCAAGCTCTCCGGCGAATACTGGCCCACTGCTTACAGCAGAACCGCGTGGCAGTACAAGGTGGATCTTGCCGTTGAGGCAGTGGAGCTGATGGGCTTTCATGAGATCCAGTTCGACTATGTCCGTTTTCCCGACCGCACTTCCCAATACGAAGACGCCGGAATCATCGATTTTCGTAACACCTACGGCGAAACAAAGGCCCAGGCCATACAGCGCTTTTTGATGTATGCCACGGACATTCTCCACGAGCACGGCGCATATGTCAGTGCCGATGTTTACGGCGAGAGCGCCTACACCTATGTAACGGCTTACGGGCAGTATTGGGCTGCCATCAGCAATGTCGTGGATGCTATAAGCGGTATGCCCTATCCCGATCACTTCAGCGCATCGGGGACATGGCTCCCCTGGGAGCATCCCTATGAAACGCTTTACAACTGGGGACAGAGCGTGAGCATCCGCCAGAGCGAGACCGCAACACCTGCTGCGGTGCGCACATGGATACAGGCCTACAACGCCATTCGAAAACCCTACAACACCTACGGCCCCAACGAGGTTGCCGCCCAGATCCGCGCCCTGCGCGATACGGGCTGCACCGGCGGATACATGACGTGGAACTCTGCCTCTTCCATCGATAAATACACAAGTCTGATGCCCGCCTTCGCACCGCCCGATGAAGCCTAATGCCCAATTCTGACACTTGGCATGCACCATTTGCCGGTTCGCGTCCCGTTTTCTGAATAAAATAGAAAAGGCACCCTCCGGGTGCCTTTCTTATTTGGTACGGGCGTTCATAACGGACTTGTCAATGTATTTGTTCAAACTCCTCTATTATCTTAATTGCACCTATATACGGCAGCACTCCCGAAGTTCCATAATTTAACCCACTGTATTCCGTTGTGGATTTATTAATCCATTCAAAAGGAGCTCCGTCTTTTGCATAAGTGTTTGAATGTTTTATAAAATCTTCTAAAATATCTAGTTTTTTGTTATAACAGTACAAAGCGTATGCATACCATCCGGTTGGTGTTGTCCAGTATGCGCCATTTTGATACGTGTTATATTTCGTTTTCGTACACTCCCATGCCGAATCGGCGGAAAAATCATTATTTGTTAATATATGCCTAACATATCCGTCAATAACTGCTGTTTTGTCCACATATGCATTGTAAAGTGCTTCCAGTGTTTTTTGCGATTTTGTAATACCGGAAAAAACCGCATAAGCAGTTACCCAGACATCATACTGTTTTCCAGTTCCTGTTGCGGAAAAGAACCAGCCGGTATTGGCATCGTAAAACTCCAATAATATATTTTCCTTTATTTTTTCTGCTTTTGTTTTATAAAAACTGCATTTTCTTGCATTATTTTTAAAAAGTAATTGTAATTTTTTTGCTGCATTATACCGCAAAAGAGATGCCATTAACAATTTTCCGCTCTTTTTTATCGTATCCACAAAACCCCAGTCAACTGTGTATTTTTCCGCATTGCTGACACACAAATCACTTTTATCATCTATGTTATATCCGGTAAACGCATAATCAAGGCTTTCTTCAATGGTTAAGTCGTTACATTTCTCATTGAGTATTTTTGAATCGCCGCTTTGCTCTACGTAAGTTGCAACCATTATTATGTAATAATAATTATCGCAAAACGGTGGATAGAAGCCAAAATCTCCGTTCCCTTGATTATTCCCGGAAGAATATGTTCCCGGAAAATAAACCGGTTTTCCGTCATAGTTTATGTGATCGGCGATGGAGTATGGCGGAATTGACAAGCCGTTTTCCAAATGAATTGTATCTTTTCCGTTTTGCCCGTGAGTCGCAATAATCTGAATATATCTTTTTAATAAGGAATCAGGTATCAACTTGCATTCTGCCATCATTGCACAATCTCTAATCCAGAAGCTACCGTATTTTTCATCTCCGGAAGGCAGTAAAACAGTCTCTTCTTTCTCTTCATTGAAATAGTTAGTCTTTTTTAAAAAAGTACAATCATCTATAGTTTTTGTTGCAATTCCTTTTAGAACATCAACAATTACTTTGTTCATTATAATTCCTCCTTTGTGGGTATATCCTTGTATTTCTCAATGTGCAATACTAATCGAAATTACTGTATCATAAATCACCGAAATTTCCAAGGAGTAAAAAGTTTAGCGGGCATCGGAACTTGATACCTAAATCCATAAATGAACTAAAAAACCGAGCGTCCATAACTTAAGTCCGTTATGAACACTCGATATGGTACGGGTAGTGGGATTTGAACCCACACGCTGTTAGGCACTGGAACCTAAATCCAGCACGTCTGCCAGTTCCGCCATACCCGCATATGAAGCAGTCGGAGTCACCCCGACTGCTTATTTATTGTACTTCAATATGTTTCCGAAATCAAGCGATAGGCAGAAAAACCTTCACTGAGGTGACAGCACCTAAATCCAACGTGTCTGCCAATTCCACCACGCCCGCGTAGGCACTTATTGTACCACAGTCTTTGCGTAAAATCAAGCAGGCTGTTCAATTCCGTAAGGATCCCTCACTCAATGACCTTGTCCAGCCTGCCTACCAGGCTGCCGGTGGTGATCATCATGATATTATTGGCAAAGATCAGATCCTCCGCACCCACCTGCCGGGCATAGGAAGCAAGATCGCCGGTCCAATAGCGGTAGTCGATCTCATAAATGGTACTGTAATGGTCCACAAGATACGGAAGCAGCGCATTGCCGAAGGATTCCTTCACAACGATACACACACTGCCGTCAGTGACCTCCGGATTGGTGAAAATCGCCAGAGGATTATCCGCGCCGGCAAAGGTGCTGTACTTACCGCCAGACTCGTAGTCGGTCACATCGGCAATAATGGACCACTTGGTGGCGTTTCCCTTGGCATCGTAAAACACCATAGCTGCACTTTGGGAATGGGGCAGGTATGCATAGACTGTATCTGCCGGCAGCAACGATGCGGGGTAACCGGAATTTTTGTACAGTGTGCCCAGAAAGCCGCCATACTGCTTTTCCTCCCGCTGCTCCATGGTATAGGGCGTGATACCCTTGGCTTCGCAGAAGGCTTCATAGGCATAGTAAGCACCAATGCCATTCCAGTGATGGTCTGTGCGGAAGTAGAGATATGAATTGCGGTGGCGCATCAAATTATCAAAGCAGCGAACCGGCACCACGCCGGCATCCATCATGCTCAGCACCGTATCGATATCGGCTCCCTGGTTCGGATAATCGGGATAAAGCGCCTGAATATCATCCGGCAGCATAACACCAAAGGATGTGGGAATGGGCAGAGAATAGACCGTTGTATGTCCCTTCAGCTCCTCTGCCACCCGGTTGACCAGAGCGGCATAAGCCGCTGCCACGGATCCGTGAAAGCCGTACACTTCAAAAGCGCTGTTATCCACACAGATACTGCTGTCTGTAAGCTTACGATAGGTTCCGGACTGGCTTATGATGGCAGGATATCCATCCGGCCGCAGCTGGACGGAGGGATCCTGTGTCACAGGCGGCACGGTAGTTGTTGGCGGGACAGTGGTCTGGGGCGGTATGGTAGTGCCATCCGTAGGATCCTTGCCGCCGGGGATCTGATAGGCCGGATCGTCCGCATGGTCTATGATCCGCTTGGCGCTGGCATAGTCATCGGAAATGCACACAAGGATATAGTTGTCATGCTCCCAGATATAGGCTTTGTCGATCTTGCCCACTTCCTCGGGGATATAGCTCTGGAACTGATTCCGCAGCTGGTCAATATGGGCATCCACAGAAGCTCTGCCTGCCTTCCTGTCCGACGCATCGTTCAGCGTGATCAGCGCCAGCTCATCGGCAAAATAGCCGTTGCCGGTATAGAGCGTTATCTGGGCATTCTCCGGCAGATCCGGAAAATACAAGGCGGCCGAAGCTCCCACTTCCGACAGGGTATCAGCAAAGGCCACCTGCTTCAAAATAGACTGGGCCAGCGCCGGCACATCATATTGCTTTTCGGGCTTCTCCGGATCCGGCGCGCAGGCGGTCATGGATAGCGCCGTCACCGCAGCAAGCACCATGCTTACGATTTTCTTAACAGCTTTATTCATTGAGGTTCCTCTTTCCGATCAACAGTTGCAGCACCATATCTCTTGCACGGATTTTTCTCCGCACACCAGATGGTAACATAACTTCCCCTGCGAAAAAAAGAAAATACGGCACCGGTATTTTACAACCGGTGCCGTATTTTCAAGCTGTCATTTGGTTTTTGGGGGATTTTCTTCGATATAACGGTCCAGGATCTGCCCCGCCAGCAGCACCATCCGGGCGCAGGGACGGGTTTTATAGAATTCCGCAGTTCTGGGAGTAGGATTGGGATCGGAGGGGGGATTTTTCAATATTTCCCGGCAGACGATACTGCCCACCTCCTGCCGAAACTGTCCGCAAAGCTCCTGCACCAGCGCATAATGTGCCATTTTCACTGTGTCATCGCCGGGGGTATCGTAGCCGTAGAGCAGCCCCGCCACCATCAGCATGCCGCTGACCGCGCCGCAGACCTCCCGCTGCCTGCCCATGCCGCCGCCAAAGGACGAGGCCATTCGGGCAGCAAATTTTTCATCCAGTCCCGTTACATCGCAAAACGCCACCGCAATGGCTTGGGCGCAGTTATAGTCATTCATAAAGAGTTCTGCCGCTTTCATGCCGTGATCCATACAAAAATCTCCTGTTATTTTTCTTATTTTACCACAAGCAGTCCCCTTTTGCAAGGAAAGGCTTCTTGCAAAAGCAGCGCTTCTGTGGTATCCTATAGATACAACACAGTTATTTGGAGGCTTACTATGCATTTGCAGGAATCCGGTGAAATGTACCTCGAAACCATATATGTTCTTTCTCAGGTCAATCCCACCGTCCGCAGCATCGATGTGGCCGAGCACATGGGATATTCCAAGCCCTCGGTCAGCCGGGCAATGGGTCTGCTGAAGCAGGGCGGCTATGTAACAGCCGATGCAGACGGTTTTCTGGCGCTGACGGAAGAAGGCCTCAAAGCCGCCAAGAATATCTTTGAGCGGCACACCGTACTGACCCGGTTTCTGACCTCTCTGGGTGTCAGCGCGGAGATCGCCGCGGAGGATGCCTGCAAGATCGAGCATGTGATCAGTCAGGAATCCTTTGAAGCGCTGAAAGCGCAGTTAAAATGAACATTCCGCACCCGGGCGCGCCAAATTGGAATTTGTAGCCCTGCAATGTGCATCTGGAATACGCCATTAACGAAACGACCGGCTGAGCCGGTCGTTTTTTCTGTTATTTTTGCTCCTTCATCAGCTTCCGGAAGAAGCGGAAGAAGGTGAATGTAGTCACCGCGGCAGCGGCAATATCACTGACCGGTTCCGCGAGGAACACCGCAAAGGTCTTATCCGGCAGGATCAGCGGCAGGATGAAGATCAGCGGGATCAGCAAAATCAGCTTTCTCAAACATGCCAGCAGCAGGCTCACCTTTGCCTGCCCCAACGCCATAAAGGCCTGCTGGCAGCTGATCTGGAAGCCTACGGAGAACACGCCTGCCAAGAAGATCCGCAGGGCCCATGCCGTGTAAGCTACCAATGCCGTATCGCTGGTGAAAATACCGGCAAACACATTCGGCAGCAGCATCAGCACCAGCCAGAAAACGGTGGTGTAGGCGACACAAATACCAAACTGGCAGAAAAAGGCTTCCTTTACCCGGTCCAGTTTTTTCGCTCCATAGTTGAAGCTGATCAGAGGCTGACCGCCCTGACAGATGCCGGAAAGAGGCATGGTCACCAGCTGATTGATGCTGGTCAGCACCGTCATAGCCCCCACCGCCAGATCGCCGCCGTAGCTCTGCAGGCTGGCAGTAAAGCTGACGGACAGCAAGCTTTCGGTAGACACCATCACAAAGGACGAGATGCCCAGCCCCAGGCAGGGCAGGATCACCTTGGCGTGAAGCGGCAAATTGGAGAGGCGGAGCTTCAGCACCGTCCGCTTCCCGGTGAGGAAGTACAGAATCCACACCGCGCTGACCGCCTGACTCAAGACAGTCGCCAATGCCGCGCCCTTAACGCCCATATCCAGCGCAAAAATAAAGAGGGGATCCAGAACGATATTGATGCACGCACCGATGACGGTGGTGAGCATGCTGAACTTGGCAAAGCCTTGGGTCGTAATGAAAGGATTCATGCCCATAACCATCAGCACGAATACACTGCCGAGGATATAGATCCGGCTGTAATCCACCGCGTAGGGAAGCGTGACATCGCTGCCGCCAAAGAGCCGCAGCAGGGTCGGCGCGGCAAACCAGAACACGCAGGTCAGGACCACCGCTTCGATCATCAGCACCGTAAAACAATTGCCCATGATCTTCTCGGCGCCCTCTTTGTCCCCCTTGCCCATGGCGATGGCTGCCCGGGGCGCGCCGCCGGCACCTGCCAGCATAGCAAATGCGGTGATCAGCATCAAAATAGGGGTAAACAGGCCCACGCCTGTCAGCGCGGTACCGCCGACCTCGGGAATGTGACCGATATAGATCCGGTCCACGATATTATACAACAGGTTGACCACCTGCCCCACCACCGCGGGGACGGCAAGGCGCAGCATCAGTTTCTTGACACTGCCGGTACCCATATCCTGCTTGGGATTCATCGCCATGAAAAACGCTCCTTTACTGCTGAGATTGCTTTTTCAGCTCTTCCTCTTCCAGAACCCGGTAAGCCACCTTGCCGACCAGCGTCTTGGGCATTTCCTCCCGGAACTCCACATCGTAAGGCATGGCGTACTTGGCAACATGCTTGCGGCAATGCTCCAGAATGATCTGCTTGGTGGCATCATTGGCCTCCACACCGGCCGCCAGCTTGACAAACGCCTTGACCTTCTGCATCTTATAAGGATCCGGCACGCCGATGACACAGCTCATCTGCACGATGTCCAGCGCGTCGATGATATTTTCCATCTGGGCCGGATACACATTATAGCCGGAGGTGATGATCATCCGCTTGGCTCTGCCCTTGAAATAGACGAAGCCCTGCTCATCCATCTTGCCCAGATCGCCGGTGTAGACCCACGTCAGGCCATCGGCATGGCGGCGCAGGGTCTGGGCGGTCTCTTCGGGATGGTGCATATACTCCTGCATGACGGTCGGACCGGCAAGCAGGATCTCGCCCTCTTCGCCGTAGGGCACTTCCCTGTCGGTGCCCGGCTCCACGATTTTAATGTATGTATCGGGGAAAGGCAGGCCGATGGAGCCCTCCTTATACATATGGCTGGGGGTCAAACAGCAGGCGGTGACGGTTTCCGTGGTGCCGTAGCCCTCCCGCACCTGAATGGAAGCCTTGTGGTCATAGAGGAACTTGTCGAATTTCTTCTTCAGCTCGATGGACAGGCTGTCGCCGCCGGAGAATACGCCCTTCAGGCAGCTGAGATCTGCGCCATCCATATCCGGCAGACGCAGCAGCGCTTCGTACAGGGTGGGCACACCGGCAATGAAATTGCAGCGGTGCTTCACAAGATCATTGGCATAGCTCTTGGGCGTGAACCGGGGAACCAAAATGCACCGGCCGCCCTGAGAAAGCATGGTGTGGATGCAAACGCCCAGACCGAAGCCGTGGAAAATGGGCATGGCAGCCAGCATCTTATCGCCGGGGCGGAACATCTGGTTGGCGGCAATGACCTGCTGACCCAATGCGTTAAAGTTCCGGTTGGTCAGCACGATGCCCTTGGTGGTTCCGGTGGTGCCGCCGGAATAGAGGATAACGGCAGGATCTTCCCCTGCGCGGTTTACCACATATTCATGGCCGCAGGCGCTGAGCGCCTTGAAGTCCTTCCACATAATAACGGGAGCGTCCTTGGGGATCGGGGGGATCTTTCTGCCCTGCGTTACCGCGTAGCCCACCTTCATCACAGGAGAGAGGGCATCGGCAACGCTGGTGATGATCAGATTGGAAATGCCGGTATTCTTGCGAATGCTGGCAAACTTGCCGTAAAACTGATCCAAGGTGATCGCCGCCACGGAAGCAGACTCTTTGAGATAGAATTCGATCTCCTTTTCGGCAGACAGGGGATGGATCATATTGGCGATGCCGCCCACGCGGTTGACGGCATAGAACATATAAATTGCCTGGGGGCAATTGGGCATGGCGATGGTGAGCTTATCGCCGGGGCGGATGCCCAAAGTTTTCAGCGCCTTGGCACAAACTTCAATTTCCCGGATCAGCTCCGCATAAGTAGTGGACTTGCCCATGAAATCAAAGGCAACATTCTTGGGGTATTTCTTCGCAATGGCCTCCACGGCTTCAAACATGGAGCCTTCGAAATAATCAAGGTACATGGGCACATCGCCCATATAGTCTTTCCAAGGGATTTTGGCGGTAATATTTTCCATTAATAATCAACCTCTTCATTCAAGGGTCTGTCCAGCAGCTCGGGATCTTCCAGAAGCTTTTTCAGCAGCTGAACAGTGCGGGAATAGTAGTAGCCGTCGGCGATCCGCTCATCGATAGTCAGACCGATATCGACGCTGTCTTTCATATGTACCGTGCCGTCGTCGTCATAGAAGGGGCGCTTTTTCGCCGCGCCGATGGTGCAGAATACGGAGCAGGTGCCCCAGTTGGTCAGGTGATGATAGCCTGCCTGCAACTTGATGGAGCCGAGGTTGGACAAATATACCGAACCGTAGAAGGGATCGCCCTCGGTAACACTGGCGGGCATCCAGCCGTGGCGGTCCAGAAAGCGGGCGCCGGCACCCACGATCTTCTTCAGAAAGCCGGGGATGGCAGCGACAGCATTCAGGCTTTCTGTGCCGCCGTCCAATTGTTCGCTGCGGCAGAAGGAGACCTGACGGTAGATCTCATCATGGATATCGTCGATGGTTTCCGTTCCCTTGACCCGCACCTGCGCCAACGCCTCCGCGCCGTTATCGGAAAATTCCTTTTTCACGGTGAAGGATGCGGAAACATCATTGTGCATATACATGGTGTTATTGGCAATGAACCGGTTCATTTTAGGACGCAGAACCATGGTCTTCAGCACTGCCGCAACCATGACCTGAAACAGATTATAGCGGTATGCCGGATCAGATGCGTTTTTCTTCTCCAGATACGCGTTGACATTGGTAAGATCGATACAATCGCTGATGAATGCTTCGTTGTCACACCGGTTGGGGAAGATCAGAGGCATGATCACATGCATGGAGTGGATCTTTCTGAGCTTCACGCCATCTTTTCTGTCACCGAATTTTCTTGCCATTTTTTCTTTCTCCTTTTTCAGCAATATATAAATAATAATGCACTTGTGCGCCAAAATCAAGGCGATTCTATTTTCAGTCGCAAACACGGACGAAAAAAAGGAAACGCAGCAAGGCCGCGTTTCCTTAATCAATCTATCTGTATTACTTCTTCAAGAACTTCTTGGCAAAGAACCAGACTACTCCAACCAATCCCACTGCGGCTGTGATAGCGCTTACGACGATATGCGGCACAGGGTTGCCCAGCCAGAATTCCGGTCTGGTTATGTAGCTGTAAGTGCCCAAGCCGCCCAAGAACAGCGCCAACAGGGCAGAGAACGGAACATTGGAATACCAAAGGCTGATAATACCGACTATAAGACCAACCGCCAAAACCAGAGCCGGCATCATCACAAGATCATTGATCCAGAAGCCAAATTCCTTGGCTTCCTCATCATTTTTTGTTTCCGGGTAAAGAGCCTCGAATTCCTTGGTCATATCCTTATGTTCTCTGGGGAACCAAACATATTCATTGATGGAGATTACCTTCGTGACTTCCTCACGCTTGCCGGTCTCCGGGTTCTTTTCCTTGGTGTCATAGGTCCAGTAGGGGATAAACATAAGTACGATCATCACCAGGATCAGCAAAAACGAGATCCAGTTAATGATTCTTGTACTGGTCAGTTGGATTTTCATTATGTTGGCTCCTTTGTTATATATTGGTGCTGTCATGTTACCAAAAAATCAACGCTAAATTGTGAACAAATTATGAATTTTTGCCTTTCGGCGCTTAACTTCATACTTTTTTATCATCTTCTCACAAAAGGGTTAAAAATTGCATCGCCTCAGAGAAAAGAATTTGGTTGCGGTATCTGTGTATTTGGAGTATAATGGTAAAAACATCCTGCTCTGCGGCACAGCCGGACCGCAATTATCAACAATAACACTACGGAGGTAGCAAAATGAGAACGTTGCTCGGCGTGGATGTGGGCACCACATCCCTGAAAATGGTCTTGTTTGACGAAAACGGCAAGGCTCTGAAAACCGTATCCAAATCCTACACCCTGGACAGCCGGGGTGACCGGGTGGAATTTGACCCGGAGCAATACTGGGAAATGTTCTCCGATGCCTACCGGCAGATCCGGGAGGAATACGAAGTGACTGCCCTGGCCATCGATACCCAGTGTGAGACCCTGATCGTCACTGACGAAAACGGCAAGGCGCTCTACAATGCCATCGTCTGGCTGGACAACCGGGCAACCGCAGAGGCCGAGGCCATTGATGGTGCCTTCGGTGTCAAGCAGGTGTATGAGGTCACCGGACAGCCGGAGATCACCGCCACATGGCCTGCCTGCAAGCTGCTGTGGCTGCGAAACAACGAGCCGAAGGTCTTCGCCGGCATCAAAAAGATCTTCCTGCTGGAGGACTACCTGCTGTACCGGCTCACCGGTCAGTTTGTTACGGAAAAGACGCTGCAGTCCTCCAGCCTGTACTTAGACATCCGTGAAGGCTGTTGGTGGCAGGAAATGCTGGATTTCATCGGCATCACCGCCGATCAGCTCCCCGCCCTCCACGGCAGCGCCGAGTGCCTCGGCACCTATGACGGCACTGTGGTCGTAACCGGTATCATGGATCAGATCGCCGGTGCCATCGGCGCAGGCGTTACCGACCGCAGCGTCACCAGTGAAATGACCGGCACTACCATGGCCATCGTTGCCCCCTCCGATGTATTCCCCGCCTATCAGGAGGGCAGCCGGGTTCCCTGCCATGTTAATTATGACGGAAAATACTGCCTGCTGACCTGGACCCCCACCGCCGGCATTGCCCAGAAGTGGTTTAAGGACAATTTCTGCGAGGGCCTGAGCTACGACGATCTGAACAAGCTGGCGGCTCAGGCGCCTGCAGGCTGCAGCGGCCTTACCTTCATGCCCTACCTGTGCGGCAGCATTATCCCTAAGTACAATCCCGACGCCCGGGGCGCTTTCCTTGGCCTGACCATGGAGCATACGAGAGGCCACTTCGTCCGGGCCATTCAGGAATCCGTAGCATTCATGCTGCGGGAGCATCTGGAGTATCTGGGTGCCGATTGCAGCCAGATCCGCCCCACCGGCGGCGGCGCTGCCAGTGCCCTGTGGTGCCAGATCAAGGCCGATGTCACCGGCAAGACCATCGTGACGCTGAAAAACGCGGAATCCGCCTGCCTTGGCACCGCCATCGTAGCCGGTGTGGGCGCGGGGATCTACGAAAGCGTCATCAGCGCCAGCGCCAAGCTGGTGCAGACCGACAAGGTCTATACCCCCAGCGGAATGGATTACTCCGAAGCCTTTGCCCGCTACCTCAAATACGAAGAAGAAATGGTATAATGCCATCCGGCCAAACTTCAGTTTATCGCGCTGCCTTTGGCAGCGAATGCAAAATTCAAAATGCAGAATGATTGTGTCGGCTATGCCGACTATTGAAATCATTTCCGTAGGAAATACCACAATTTTGCATTCTGCATTCAGCATTCTGCATTTCGGGCATCTGCCCGATAAATCCCAATTTGATGTTCCCTCCACACACAAAAAAAGAAGCCTGCGAAGCAGGCTTCTTTTTATCGTTAAAGCTTAGATTTCGCCCAGAGCCTTCATGGCAGCGGTGACCTTCTCCTTCTTCTCCTCAGAGAAGTCGTAGAACCGCTGATAGTCGGTACCGAACCAGCCTTCGCAGCCCAGCAGATTCATGGAGTGTGTGAATGCACCCATCAGGCAGCCGGTAGAAATGTACAGATCTCTCAGGCCCAGAATGGCATCCAGCTCCTTGCCGGCAGTGACCATGTCACCGGCTTCCAGAGCCTTGTACATTCTCTGTGCGGTCTTGGGAGTGGCGGCAAACATGCCGTCCAGGTTCTTATCGATGCCGTACTTGTAAGCGATGTCGAACTCGTCGATGTTGCTGAACATCTGGGTGAAGTCGGCAGGCTTCTCCTCGTCGCGCATCAGCACTCTCTGGGTGACCATGTTACCGGACTTAATGCCCTTGATCAGGGGATTCTTCCACAGGCGCTTAACAGTGGCAGGCAGAGTAGCGGTCTTGGTGACCACTGCCAGATCGTACAGGTAGGTGGCTCTGCCGGACTGATTTGCGATCTCATTATAGAAATCATAGATATTGTCCTGAGAAACAGCGCCGTAGTAAGGAACGGTGGAAACGATACCGTCGATGCCATCAATGCCTTCCAGAGCGGCAACACGATCCATAACACGGCTGATGGCCACATCCGTTACGCCCACCAGAACAGGCACTCTGCCTCTTGCGGCTTCGGCAGCAGCCTTAGCGACCTTGGGGTACTCGGAATTCTTCAAGTATGTCATGTTACCCATAGAGCCCATGACCAACAGGCCGGAAACACCGGCTTCGATCTGCTGCTCGATCTGATTTGCCATGCTCTTGGCACAGAAGTTCAGATTCTCGTCCAGGGGAGTACCCAGTGCGGTATAGAAACCCTTGTTCATGATTATTACCTCTTTTATTTCATAATCTTCCGGTTTCGGCTGTGCGGAACCGGAGTTGTGGATTTGGCAAAATTTCAAGCGGAATTGATATACTGCCAATCAAGCTTAGTATAGCAAGGCCTTACCATTTTTTCAAGTCTTTCCCAAATTATTTTTTCACCCCCATACCCCGTGGCGCATAGGATACCCGGAGGTGATTTGAATGCCCATTGTAAGAACCGATGTGCCCATGACGGCGCAGCTGTGTGATGAGACCATTGTTCAGCTGGTTCAGAAATACCCTTCCTGCCGCAGCGAAGTGCTGACCACCACCGCCTTTGACCGCCCCATAAGGACACTGGTCATCGGCGAAGGCCCACGCAAGGTGATCTACACCGCTGCCCATCACGCCAACGAATGGATCACCACCCCGGTAATCCTGAAATTTGTGGAGGAGCTGGCCGAGGCCATCCAGTCCGGCGGTCAGATCTTCGGTGTGGATGCAAGAGAGCTTTCCCGCCGCGCCACCATCTACACCGTGCCCATGGTGAACCCCGACGGGGTGGATCTGGTGACCGGGGTGCTGCAGCCGGAGCAGCCCCAGTACGAAGGTGCTGTTACTCTGTCGGAAAACTATCCCAGCATCCCCTTCCCCGATGGTTGGAAAGCCAATCTGCTGGGTGTGGATCTGAATCTGAACTATCCGGCAGGCTGGCTCATGGCGCGGCAGATCAAATTTTCCCAAGGCTATACCCGCCCCGGGCCCAGAGATTATGTGGGCCGGTCTCCGCTGGATCAGCGGGAGACCCGAGCGCTTGCCGGGTATACGGAGTTCATCAATCCGGAGCTGGTGCTGGCTTACCATTCCCAAGGCCGGGTGATCTACTGGCAGTTTGGGGATGTTTTTGTCCCCGGTGCCCGGGCGCTGGCGGAGCAGTTTGCCCGGCTCAGCGGCTATGAAGTAGAAGATACCCCCTTCGAATCCGCCTTCGCGGGCTACAAGGACTGGTTTATCAAGTTCTTCCGCCGGCCGGGCTTCACCATTGAGGTCGGCGAAGGCACAAATCCCCTGCCCCTGAGCCAGTTTGACACGATCTATCGGGACAATCTTGGGATCCTGGTAACTGCGGCTCTTGGGTTGCAATCGCCGCCCGGGGATGATACAATACTTCCCGAAGAAACATAAGGAGTGAACCTGATGGAACAAAAGACAAAAGCCTATATCGCCCCCGGCGCTGTCGTTACGGGGGATGTGGTGCTGGAAGAAGATGTAAGCATCTGGTACAACGCCGTGCTCCGGGGTGACAGCGGCACCATCCGGGTAGGTCGGGGTACCAACATTCAGGACAATTGCGTGGTACATGAAGAAACCACCATCGGTCAGTACTGCACCGTAGGCCATGGTGCCATCGTCCACGGCTGCACCATCGGCAGTAACACCATGGTGGGCATGGGTGCCATCGTTCTGACCGGCGCTGTCATCGGCGAAAACTGTCTGATCGGTGCCGGCGCGCTGGTCACGGGAAAAACGAACGCCCCTGACGGATCCCTGATCCTGGGAAATCCTGCCAAGGTGGTAAAGACCGTCAGCAAGGAGCAGAAGGACGAGATCCGCAAAGACGCACTGCATTACATCCGTCTGGCCCGGGAAACGCTGAAATAAAGAATGCCGGTCTTATGGGGATATCCCCGCAGACCGGCATTTTTTATTACGGTTCCTTCTTCTCTTCCGGGAAGACATACTGGGCCCGATAGCTGTCAAACTGCTCCGCAAACGCGGCGCTTTCCTGCAGCTGGCCGCCCTTCAGCGCATTCAGATACTCATGGGCTTCCAGCTTGCCCTGCGCCACCTGCAGCATCTCAACCGCGATGTTGGAGCAATGGTCGGCACTGCGCTCGTAGGCTGTCAGCAGATCCTCCAGCACAAAGCCATACTCCACGGTACACAGGCCATCCCGCAGGCGGCGCACATGACGGGACTTAACCTCCTTGACCAGTGCATCCACTACCTGCTCCTGGGGCTCTACCTTGGCTGCCGCCTCCAGATCGTGGCTTCCGTAGGCCGCCACAGTGCTGCTGATCACATCCATGACCGCCTTTTCCAGCACCGCAAGCTCCTGCTGAGCCTGCTCGGAGAAGCGGATATTCTTCTGATCCATTTCCTGTCCGGCTTTCGCAACACTGACGGCATGGTCCGCGATCCGCTCCATGTCGCTGATGGTGTACAGCAGCAGATTCAGCGCCCGGTTATCCCGCTGGGAAAGCTTCCGTCCCGTCAGCTTCACAAGATAAGACCCAAGGGCATCCTCATAGATATCGGTTTCATCCTCCAATGCCCGCACCTTGTCCATCACAGCAGGATCATACTGCTTGGTAAGGCCAATTGCCAGCCGGAAAGCTTCTTCCGAGGTCTGGGCCATTTTCCCGGCGATCTGCTGCGCCTGCTGGATGGCAACGGCAGGGGTGGCCAGCAGGATCTCATCCAGCAGCACCGGCTTTTCCGGCTCCCTGACCTCGGGCACCAGCAGGCAGGCAAGCTTCACAAGCAGGCCGTTCAGCGGCATCAGCACACAGGTCGCCGCGATATTGAAGCAGGTGTGGATCACAGCGATATTCCATGCGCTGGCAGTATCCTGCAGGAATTTCCAGTCAACAAACATCCCCAAGCCGTAAAACACCACAACAAAGATGGTCACGCCCACCACATTGAACAGCAGATGCACCATAGCCGTCCGGCGGGCATTCCGGTTGGCGCCCATGGCGCCCAGAATGGCGGTGATGGAGGTGCCGATATTCTGACCCAGAATGATGGGGATGGCGCTGCCGAAGGTGACCACTCCGGTGCCGCACAGGCCCTGCAGGATACCGACGGACGCGGAAGAGGACTGGATAATGGCAGTCAGCACCGCGCCGAAGAGGATGCCGACCAAGGGATTGGAAAAGGAGATCATCAACTCGGCAAACCAAGGCTCATTTTCCAGAAATTTCATGGAATCGCCCATAATGTCCATGCCGGTCATCAGCGCCATAAAACCAAGCATGATGGAGCCGATATTCTTTTTCTTTTCGCTGGTCGTAAACATGAACAGGATGATACCGACGGTGCCCAGCAGTGGGGACAAGGTAGAAGGCTTGAACAGCTGAATCAGAAAGCTGTCGCCCTCCAGACCGCTCAAGGAAAGGATCCACGCGGTGACGGTGGTGCCGATATTGGAACCCATGATCACGCCCACAGCCTGCTTCAGTGTCATGATGCCGGAATTAACGAAGCCGACCACCATGACGGTAGTAGCGGAAGAGGACTGGATCACCGCAGTCACCGCAAGACCCAGCAGGAAGCCCTTGAACACATTGGAGCTCATCTTTGCCAGAATGGTCTGCAGTTTGCCGCCGGCGGTACGCTCCAGTGATTTTCCCATAATGTCCATGCCGAAAAGGAACAGCGCGAGGCCGCCCAAAAGCGTGACGATCTTCAGGATGTATGTTGTCATTTTATTCTTACTCCTTAACTTGGAAGATTTTGCTGTTGCTTGCAGGATAACCGATCCCGCCCAGAATATAGCATAACTTCCCTTTTGTCATATCGCAAGTTAAGAAGCGGTATAGATTTTCCATAAAAAAGTCCCGGCCGACCGGCCGGGACTGACGCTGTATTTTCTTACAGGGCAAGCTCTTTGCCGCCCAGCCGCGCGCTGTCGTACATGGCAAACACGCAGTCCATGGTGGCCTTTACATCTTGAACAGAGAAGTAAACGCCTCTGTCATAGAAGTCCTTGATCAGGCCTGCATGGCCCTTGCCCCAGTAGCCCTTGCCCATATCCGGATGCTCATCCTCTTGAACCTGCACACCGTCCCTGAACAGTCTTCTGGCCTCATAGCGCAGCGTGCCCTTTTCAAACACCACCTCGAACATAGGGGGTGCGTTGACACCGTAGGCATTGGACGCAAAGAACACGCCCCGTCCCCCGTTTTTCAAGCGCAGGAATGCCGCCAGCGTATCCTCCACCTCGATCTCGGGCAGGTCGAAGTTTGCCATCTGCGCCTTGACGGATCGGACAGTGCCGGTGATGTAGTGAAACAGATCCATGGTATGGATGGCCTGATTGATCAGCACACCGCCGCCTTCCGTTGCCCACTTGCCCCGCCATGCGTCGTGGCCGTAATAATTCATATCCTTATTCCATGTCAGCAGGCCTCTTGCGGTGATGACCTTGCCCAGCTCGCCGCTTTCGGCAATGCGCTTCATCTCCCGGACGCAGGGATTCAAGCGGTTCTGCAGCACGCAGCAGACCCCCTCAGAGCCTTCCAGCGTCAGCAGTTCCTCGTATTCCACCCGGGTCATGGTGATGGGCTTTTCCGTGACCACCTGTTTGCCGGCAGCCAGCGCCTTCTTGATCATGGGGAAATGCAGGTAATGGGGGGTGCAAATATGTACCGCATCGATATTGGGATCGAGAAGCATCTCATCAAAATCCCGGTAGTCCTTAACGCCGTACTGGTCCACACAGCGCTTGGCACGCTCGGGATCATTGTCACAAACCGCGTAGAGCCGGGCAGAATCCGTCTGCTGGATAGCATTGGCATGATTGGGGCCGATGGCACCGTAGCCGACAACACAAGCATTTTTCATAATCGTTTCACCTTTCTTGCATTCGGCCGGCTTGCGCCGGTATGTTTTTGCCTTTGCCCTTTATATAGCACAGTGCTTCGGAAAAAGCAAGCCTTTTCCAACAAAAAAATTAAATCGTTCTCACCGTCCCCCGGGACCATAAGGATCCCGCTGAAACAGTTCTTTTACCGCATGATAGGAAAGCTTGGGTCGGCGGTATTCATCCACCACGCCCTTGTTGTTGCGGCCTTTGGGCCGCCAGTCGCCAAACCGTTCTGTGCTGATGCGGGTATCGGCAAACATCCAGATAAAGAGACCGGCGACCCGCTGGCTGTCCATATAGGTATTAATATTCTCGGTCAGGAACCGAACCTGCCGCTCCTCGCTCCACATTGACCCCGAAGGCTCCCGGTAGCCATAGAGGGCCTCGCAGCCGAATTCGCTGACGATGAAAGCTTTATCACCGCCGCCGGCCTGCGTATCGATCCAATGATTCAGCCGATCCAGCTCCTCTTTGATCTTCCCCAAAGGAAAGTAGCAGTTGAAGGAGACCAGATCCGGCAGATCCAGAGATATATCCCCGTAATACTTGCAGGAAGCAAAGGTCGTCGGCCGGGTCTGATCCAGTGTGCGGATCTGATCCAGTTGCGCACGGTACATTTCCTTTCCCTCGCAGGTATCGGAGGCACACTCATTGAGAATGGCCCAAATAATAATAGAAGGGTGATTATAGTGGTTTTCGATCATCTCATCGATACAATCGGCGCATTGGTACTGGAAATTGGGATTTTGCATCTGCTCCAGTGTCAGTCCCCGGGCATGGTTTTCCTCCCAAACCAGAATGCCCCGCTCGTCGCACAGATCCAGAAACCGCTCGTCATTGGGATAATGGGATGTTCTGACCGCATTGGCCCCCATATCCTCAAAAAGATCCAGATCATGAGCCATCATCTGCAGGGGCACCGCACAGCCAACCAGGCCGTAATCCTCGTGCCGGTTTAAGCCTTTCAGAAACACCGGCTTGCCGTTGAGATAAAACCTCCGGGAATCCCAGCTGACATAGCGGAAGCCAACCCGATCAATCAGGTCATCCTTTGTGCCTCCGTCGTCCACCACCGTTTTTATGGAATACAGCTTCGGGTTTTCCATGTCCCACTGTTCCGCATCGGGGTATTCCGCTTCGAAAGCCACCACCGTTTCTCCCACTGCTGCCGCAACTGCCGTCGTTTGCACAACATCCGCAAGCTCCGTGGTCAGCAGCACTTCCTTCTCGCCGGCGGAAAGGTTCACAAGGCCGACTTCTGTCCTGCCGCGCCAGAGACCGTCTTCAAATCGGGGGGTAAAATGGACGAACTTTATGTATACATCCGGCACATACTCCATGGCAACGGGACGGCTGATGCCGCCGAAGGAATAATAGTCATTGGGAATGTGCAACGAGGAATACGCAGAATAGCTGCTGTCCACCCGTACGGAAAGCGTATGCTCCCCTGCTGTCACATTGCGCAGCACGGCTGAAAAAGGCGTATAGGCATTATAGTGGTGGGCGATCCTCTCACCGTCGAAGAACACATCCGCTGTATGGCTGACACCTTTGAATTCCAGACGGAGATTGCCCGCTTCCGCCACCCGCACCTTTCGGGTATAGGTGCCTGCCCCGCGGTGCTGGTAAAAATCCGGATGCTGCTCCCAGCAGCCGGGCACCGGCATGGAGTAGTCTTTTTCCACGCCCTCCATCCGGAAGCGCCACATGCCGTCCAGCGATACCTGACGGCGGATATGATGGTTCTCAAACAGTCGATTCATATTACAGTCTCCTTTTTATCTTGATACTTCTATCATAATGTCAAAAATTTCTTACTTCCATTATTATTTTGCTATTATTTCTTTAAAACAAAAATATATTGTTTACACATCCGGAGCAGACGATTATAATGGATTCGGCAGGTGATACAGATGAACCCCCAAAGCTTCGACAACATTTACTTTTTTAACCGCACGATCCATCGAGACAAGCTAAAAATGCCGCACGCGCATTTTCACGAAGAGCATGAACTGTACTGTCTTCTGCAAGGGCGGACCCGGTATTTTATCGGCAACA
Source organism: Faecousia sp. (assembly GCA_045576415.1). GTDB lineage: Bacteria > Bacillota > Clostridia > Oscillospirales > Oscillospiraceae > Faecousia. The sequence continues at coordinate 61,321 of JAZNGJ010000131.1, forward strand.
GTATTTTTCTGTTGGAGCCGGGGGATTTCATATTCATCCCAAGGCATGTTTTTCACAAAACCGAAAGCATCGGCACGGAGCCGGTCATTCGGCTGCTGCTGTCCTTTTCCGATTCTCTCGCCGGGCCAGAATACACGGCCTGCCTGCAAGAGCTAAAGCAGAGCAAGCTCATCCGGCTTTCTCGGGAGCATCAGTTAGAGGCGCAGGCGCTTCTTCTTAAAATAGAAAAGGAATATGTCGTCAAGCCGCCAGACCACGAACAAATGCAGCTGCTCTATCTTCGCCAGCTTTTGATCCTGCTCCGCAGATATCGCATCCAAGATACCGTCACTGCCGGCAGCGAACGTCTCACGCTTATGCAGTCTGTCGCCAAATTCATTAGCGACCATCCGGACAGCGATTTAAGCCTTGCCGCTTTATCCCGTCAATTTGGATTGGCTCCCTGTTATCTGTCCCGGTTATTCAAATCGGCCACAAGCATAGGCCTCAGTGAATATATCAACATTTGCCGTATCAGCGCTGCTGAAAAGCTCCTGTTGGAAACAAAACTTTCCATCACAGAGGTTTCCAAGCGGTGCGGCTTCAACGACAGCAACTATTTTGCTGCAGTTTTTAAGAAACTCAAAGGCATTACGCCAAAAAAATATGCCTCAGGTCAGCGCGAATAATACAAAATATCCAGATTTTTTCCGCGGCATTGCATTTTTCAAAACAGGTTATTATAATGAAACCAAATTCCCCAAAAATCGAGGCGATACCTGTGCACATCATTGATTTTCACTGTCATATTTATCCCGATCCCATCGCCGAAAAGGCCACCCAGAGCATTCGTGACTTCTACGAGCTCCAGGGCGGCCACATGAACGGCACCGTGCAGACCCTGCTGCGGCAGGGCGATGCGGCAGGAATCGGTCAGTTTGTTGTTCTGCCCGTGGGCATGCGCCCCGACAAAGTGCGTCATGTCAACGATTTCATTCTGGCAGAGGCCGCCGCTCAGCCCCGGTTTATCGGCTTCGGCACGGTGCATGCCGGTATGGAAAGCCTCTGTGAGGAAGCCCAGTACATCATGGACTCCGGTCTGCACGGCATCAAGATGCATCCGGATTTCCAGAAATTCGCCATCGACGATGAGCGGCTGTTTCCGTTTTATGAAACGGTGGCAGGAAAGATCCCGGTGATGTATCACATGGGCGATAAGCGCTACGACTATTCCCACCCCATCAAGCTGCGGCGTGTGCTGGAGCTGTTTCCCAAGCTGCAGGTGGTTGCCGCCCACTTCGGCGGTTACAGCATGTATGAGACCGCTTATGAGCTCCTGAAGGACAAGGACTGCATTTTCGATGTGTCCAGCTCCCTCATGTTCATGCCGGAAGGCGTGGCAGAGAAATACATCAACGCCTTTGGCCCGGACCGGATGGTATTTGGCACGGACTATCCCCTGTGGGATCCGGTGACGGAAACTGCGCGTTTCTTCCGTCTCAAGCTGACGGATGACCAATTCGAGCAGATCGCCCACAAAACCGCAGAGCAATTTCTTCATTTATAAGCAAAGGACGCACCGCAGTGCGTCCTTTTTCTATTGCTGTGCCGATGCCTCCGGGCCGAAAAATTCCCGCAGGGCGGTAAGGTACATTTCCGGGGCGATGGCGTAGCTCAAGCCATGGCCGGCACCGGGAACGGTCACCAGCCGCTTCCTTGCGGCGCAGGCATCAAAATTGATGCGGCTCATTTGGCAGGGAACGAAATCATCATCCTCGCCGTGGAAAAGGATCACCGGCAGCGTGCACACTTTCATGGCTTCCTCTGCCGAGGTCTCCTCCAGATCAAACCCGCCGTAGATCCGGGCTCCCAGCTTCACGAAGGGATAGCTGAGCTTCGGCGGCAGACCCATCTGGCGGATCACTTTCCGGATAATATCCTTTGCGGAGTTGAAGCCGCAGTCCGCAAGAATGCCGATGACATTGGGGGGCAGCGGATTTCCCGCCGCCATCAGCACGGTGGACGCGCCCATGGAAATGCCGGTCAGGATCAGCTTTGCATCCGGGCCGAAGTGCTTCACCGCGAAATCCACCCAGGCAAGGCAGTCCCGGTGCTCATGGATGCCGAAGGTGATCACATGACCGCCGCTTTTTCCGCTACACCGCTGATCCACCACCAGTGCGCTTCTGCCCACCTTGAAGCACCGCTGGACACCGCCGGGAAGATCCCGCTCTGCGCTGCCCCGGTAGCCATGGAACATGATCTCAATCGGCGCGCCGGGGGCAAATTCATAAAATTTGCCGTGGAGAGGCAGGCCGTCAAAGGAAGTGATGGCAAATTCCTCATGGGGCAGCGACCGGGTCTGCCGGGCCCATTCCTCCATTTTCGGGCGGAACGGCTCATAAATTTCGCCTTCCGGGATCTCGATCTGATCCGAGGGAGCCTTGGGTTTCCGCGAAACATAAAAGGCCATGCGGTAGCATATGTAAGCGATCAGCAGCACCGCCACCACCAAAAAAGCGGCAATAACGCCCAAAATCCAAAGCAGTTTCATATCATCATCTCCTTTTGTTATTTTAGCACCCCACAGGGCTTTGGTGCAAGTACCTCCGGGTAAATTTATGTTTCTCTTGCCAACGGGCGGAAAATCCGCTACAATAGGGAAAAGCATCACGATTCAGGAGTGAAAACATGGAAGCAGATCTGATAAAAGCGAAAGAACTGCTGCTGGGCAGCAGCCATACCTGCGTACTGGTTCAGGGCAGCACCTGCTATTCCAGCGATCACCGGGGCGTAAAGCCGCTGCTGGGTTGGCTGGATGACGGTACCGACCTGCAGGGCTTCTCCGCCGCGGATAAGGTGGTGGGCAAGGCAGCGGCTTACCTGTATGTTCTGCTGGGTGTAAAAGCAGTCTATGCCCGGGTCATCAGCAGACCTTCCGTGGCGGTGCTGGAGGAAAACGGCATCGAAGTCTTTTTTGAAACCCAAGTGGATGCCATCCGCAACCGGACGTATACCGGCCTGTGCCCCATGGAGCAGGCTGTGAAAGCCGCCGGATCGCCCCACCAGGCGCTGGACATGGTGCGGCAGGCGCTGGAAAAGCTGACCTGAAATTTTCTTCCCCGCGTAACCCCCCAGGGGGCTTGCGCGGGAGTTTTTATCGGGTTAGAATAGGGAAAAACGTGAGAGGAAGTGCTCTTATGACTACCATGTCCAAAATGAAGAAGATCTGCATCTGCGCCATCTGCATTGCGCTGTGCTATGTACTGCCTCTGGCATTCCACGGTGTGGGGCTGGGCAGCATCCTTTCCCCCATGCACATTCCGGTGCTGCTGTGCGGTCTGGTCTGCGGCGGCGGCTACGGTCTGCTGTGCGGTCTGCTGGGCCCCGTTCTGTCCAGCTTGCTCTCCGGCATGCCCCCCATGGTCATGCTGGTGCGGATGATCCCGGAGCTGTGCGTCTACGGCCTTGCCGGCGGCCTTTCCATGAAGTGGCTGCGGTTGGGTCACCTGTCTGCCGATGTTTATGTAAGCCTTGCCATCGCCATGGTGGCAGGCCGGATCGCCGGCGGTATTGCCACAGCCATCTTCTACGCGGCAACCTCCGGTGTCTATTCCATCGCCCTGTGGGCCACCGGCTATTTTGCTGAGGCGCTGCCGGGCATTGCCGCGCATCTGATCCTGGTGCCGCTGCTGGTGTTCACACTGGAAAAGGCCAGAGTGATCCCTGCCCGCTACCAGAAAACAGGCGTGCAAGAGGTTTGAGATGAACAAAGAAACTGTGATCTCGTTTTTTGACCGCTGCGCCCCCTGGTGGGACAGCGACATGATCCGGGACGAAGAGATCATTGCCGCCATTCTGGATAACGGCGGCATCGGGCCGGGCATCCATGTGCTGGATGTGGCCTGCGGCACCGGCGTTCTGTTCCCCGACTATTTGCAGCGGGGCGCAGCTTCGGTTACTGCCATCGACATCTCGCCGGAGATGGCAAAGCTTGCCCAGCAAAAATTTCCGCAGGTGGAGGTCATCTGCGGCGATGTGGAGGAAACGGACTTCCGGCAGCAGTTTGATGCCGTGATGGTCTACAACGCTTTCCCCCACTTTCCGGAGCCGGAACGGCTGATCCGCAAGCTAGCACAGCTTACCAAAACAGGCGGACGGCTGTCCGTCGCCCACAGCATGAGCCGGGCGGCGCTGACCAAGCACCACGAGCGTGCAGGCACCGTGTCCATCGAGCTGCTGCACGAGCAGGAGCTGGCCGCGCTGATGGCGCAGTGGTTTCATGTGGACGTGGTGATCTCGGATGACCGGATGTATCAGGTCTCCGGCGTAAGAAAATAAACGCAGCAAGGGCGCGGCATCAGCCGCGCCCTTATTTTATGGGATTACTTGCCGACCTGCAGCCGCCAGCCGAATTCATCCGGGAGTCTGCCCAGCTGGATGCCGGTGATGGTATCGTAAAGCTTCAGGCTGAGGGGACCGGTTTCGCCATTGTGAATGGTCATCACATCATCCTTATAGCGCAGCTTGCCAACGGGAGAGATAACGGCAGCGGTGCCGGTGCCGAAGCACTCTTCCAGTGTGCCGTTGGCCTGGGCTTCCAGCAGCTCGTCCACGGAGATCTTCCGCTCTTCCACATCGTAGCCCCAGCTCTTGCACAGCTGGATGACGGAATTGCGGGTGATGCCGGGCAGAATGGAGCCGCTGAGGGCGGGGGTGACCACCTTGCCGGCGATCTTGAAGAAGATGTTCATAGCGCCCACTTCTTCGATGTACTTGCGCTCCACGCCGTCCAGCCACAAAACCTGAGAGAAGCCGGCGTCATGAGCCTTCTGCTGGGCGATGAGGGATGCGGCGTAGTTGCCGCCGGTCTTGGCAAAGCCGATGCCGCCGCGGACGGCGCGGACATACTCGTCCTCGATCCAGATGCCCACGGGAGCCAGACCGCTTTCATAGTAAGCGCCGCTGGGAGCCAGAATGATCATAAACAGGTAGGTCTTGGAGGGAGCAACGCCCAGGAATTCATCGGTAGCGATGATGAAGGGGCGGACATACAGCGATGTGCCAGGCTCGGTGGGGATCCAGTCCCGATCCACATCCACAACTGTGCTGACAGCCTGTACGAAGTCCTCCACAGGGATCTGGGGGATCACCAGACGGTCGTTGGTGGCGTTGGTGCGCTTGGCGTTCATATCGGGGCGGAACAGGAACACTTCGCCGTCTTCGTTCTTATAGGCCTTCAGACCTTCGAACATCTCCTGTCCGTAATGGTAGACCATGGCGGCAGGAGACAGGCTGATATTGTGGAAAGGCTCGACCCGGGGATCGTGCCAGCCCTTGCCCTCGGTGTAGTTCATGACGAACATGTGATCCGTGAAGATCTTGCCGAAGCCCAGCTTCTGACCCTTTGCGGGCTTCTCCTTGGGGCAATCGGTCTTGATAATCTTAATATCCAGCATAGGGAACTTCCTTTCAAACGTAATCGTAGCCGATCTTCAGTGCCTGGCAGTTGATGTCGATAAGGTTTGCCTTCTTGGCGGGGATAAACTTTTCGAAGGTCTCCTTATTCTTATCAAAAGCAACCGCGCCGGTCTCTTTCATGACCTTGCCGGTGAGCACCATGTTGGAAAGGGTGGCAAAGCCGGCATCCTTGGCTAGCTGCGTAGCGGGGATGTAAAACACTTCCACATCGGTGCGCTCGACCTTGGCATCGATCAGCGTGGAATCGATGAAGATCTTGCCGCCGGGGACGACGGTATCCACGAATTTCTGCAAGGAAGGCAGGTTCATGGCCACCAGCACATCGGGATTTGTGATGATGGGGCTGCCGACGGGCATATCGGACAAAATGACAGAGCAGTTGGCGGTGCCGCCGCGCATCTCGGGGCCGTAGGAGGGAAGCCAGCTTACCTGCTGCTCCTCCAGCATGCCCTTATAAGCAAGGAACTTGCCGGCAAACAGAACGCCCTGTCCACCGAAGCCTGCAATCAGAATCTGTGTGGTTTTCATTTTGCGGCCTCCTTTGCAGCGGTTCTGTCCTTATAAACGCCAATGGGATAGTAAGGAAGCATATCACTCTCCACCCACTGAAGCGCCTGCTGGGGAGTCATGCCCCAGTTGGTGGGGCAGGCGGAAACCACCTCAACGAGGCTGAAGCCCTTTCCTTCCATCTGGTTCTGGAAGGCTTTCTTAATGGCCTTCTTGGCGTTTTTGACATTCTTGACATTGTTGACAGCCACGCGGGTCACATACTCGGGGCCTTCCAAGGTAGAGAGCATCTCGCAGACGCGGATGGGCCAGCCGCAGTGATTCACATCACGGCCGTAAGGAGAGGTCTGGGTGACCTGTCCGGGCAGGGATGTGGGGGCCATCTGGCCGCCGGTCATGCCGTAGATGGCATTGTTGACGAAGATGATGGTGATATTTTCGTTTCTTGCGGCAGCGTGGACAGTCTCTGCCATGCCGATGGAAGCAAGGTCGCCGTCACCCTGATAGGTAAAGACAATATTGTCGGGGCGGCAGCGCTTGATACCGGTGGCGGTAGCGGGAGCACGGCCGTGGGCAGCCTCGATCATGTCGCAGGCGAAGTAATCGTAGGCCATAACGGCGCAGCCAACGGGGGCGACACCGATGGTTTTGCCCTCGATGCCCAGCTCGTCAATGGCTTCGGCAACCAGGCGGTGGATAATGCCGTGGGGGCAGCCGGGGCAGTAGTGCAGGGGCACATCGGTCAAAGACTTGGGTTTTTCAAATACGACAGCCATATCTTACTCTCCTTTCTGGGCATTGCGGATGGCATCCAGCACCTGGTCAGGGCTGGGGATCATGCCGCCGGCGCGGTTACACAGGGAAACGGGGCGCTTGCACTGGGTAGCAAGGCGGATATCCTCGATCATCTGGCCCATGTTCAGCTCCACAGAGATGAAAGCCTTGACCTTGTCGGCAGCGGCATTCAGCGCCTTGGTGGGGAAGGGCCACAGGGTGATAGGACGGATGAGGCCGACCTTGATGCCCTCGGCTCTGGCAGCAACCACCGCGTTCTTGGCAACACGGGAAGCGATACCGAAGGCCACGACGCAATACTCCGCGTCTTCCATCATGTACTCTTCCCACATAGGCTCGTTCTCTTCCACGATCTTGTAACGCTCGTAGCGCTCAAAATTCTTCTGCTCCAGCTTATCTGGCTGCAGGTACAGGGAGTTGACCACATTGTGCTTACGCTTGCACTCGGTGCCGGTCAGCGCCCAGGGCTTTTCATAGACTTCCACCTCGGCATCCTCGAAGGAGATGGGCTCCATCATCTGGCCGATGGTGCCGTCGGCCAGGATCATGGAGGTCATGAGGTACTTGTCGGCAAGGTTAAATCCCTTGATGGTTAAGGAAGCCATTTCCTGAACGGAAGCGGGAGCAAGGACGATCATCCGGTAGTCGCCGTGTCCGCCGCCCTTGGTGGCCTGGAAATAGTCGGACTGGGAAGGCTGGATGCCGCCAAGGCCCGGGCCGCCACGCTGAACATTGACAACCAATGCGGGAACATCGGAACCGGCGATATAGCTGAGGCCCTCAGATTTAAGGCTGATTCCGGGGCTGGAGGAAGATGTCATAACACGCATACCGGCAGCGGCAGCGCCATAGACCATATTGATGGAAGCGATCTCGCTTTCTGCCTGCAGGAAAACGCCGCCGATCTTGGGCATTTTCTTTGCCATGTAGGCAGCGATCTCAGTCTGGGGGGTGATGGGGTAACCGAAGTAGTGGCGGCAGCCGGCACGGATGGCGGCTTCGGCAATGGCTTCGTTGCCCTTCATAAGTACTTTTTCTGCCATTTCGATCCTCCTTACTTTTCCACGGTGATGATGCAGTCAGGGCACATGGTGGCGCAGAACGCGCAGGCGATGC